>JANLUJ010000327.1:0-6885 GCA_031363425.1 Pirellula sp. | reverse complement strand
ATACAGCGTCTTGGCTGTGACTTCGCGAGGGGGCCATCGATCGAAAGTTCGCCAGGTGTTCGAACCTGTTTCGAAAACCGTGGCCTCCGCAGGTGCAGAGTGCTCAGCGTCCTTCAAGTACTTTTCAAAGAACAGGAACTCGATCTCCGCCCTGTAGAAGGCTGCGGTCTTGGAACCGAAGGAAATCGACCCAAGTTTGTCACCGTCCCCTGAAGCCCAACCGCCATGTATCCAAGGCCCAACAACAAGCACGTTGTTCGCGGTTGGGTTCTGACGCTCGATCGTTTGGTACGTTTTAAACGAACCATACAGGTCTTCCGCATCGAACCAACCCGCCACCACCATGACAGCAGGTGCCACGTTTTTTAGGTGGGGAAGAATATCTCGTTTCTTCCAAAATGCATCGCGGTTTGGGTGAGCCATCATCTCGGACCAGAACGGGACCTTGCCCTTGAGATGACGACGATTGATTTCTTCGATCGTGTTGGCATCGAGAAACAACTGGTAGCCGTCTATCGAAGGCAATACTTCAGGCGTCGGTCGTTCTGTTGTTGGCCCGGTTCGTTCTTGTGCGTTGTTATTGAGCCATCGATAAGCATGAGCTAAAAAGAACGCCCCGTTGTGAAGGAAATCGTCGAAGTACCAGTCCCCAACGGGCGCTTGTGGCGAAACGGCACGCAGTGCTGGATGGGCATCAATCATACCGGCTGAAGCATAAAAGCCAGGATAGGATATTCCGAACATCCCAACGCGGCCATTATGGTTGGCTACGTTTTTTAGCAACCATTCGATCGTGTCGAAGGTGTCTGAGCTTTCATCAAAATCGGTAGGAGACCGTTTATTGTCGATGTGCGGAGTGACCTGCTGAAATGTTCCTTCCGACATGAACCTGCCACGCACATCCTGATGGACGAAGATATAACCGGCCTTCGGAAAGTGTTCACTTGGGCCGAGCGAAGTTGGATACGTATCAACTCCGTAGGGGGCGCAGGAATACGGAGTTCGTTTCATCAATATGGGATATTTTCGCGTGGTATCTTTTGGACTGAAGACGGTTGTGTGGAGCTTGCTCCCATCTCGCATTGGAATCACGTGCTCGCTCTTTTGATATCGCAATCGAATCGTGCTCTCAGGACTAATTGCTTCCTGTGCCGCGGCATTCGGCGGAATCAAGGTTGGCAAGGCTGAGGCAACCAGCAACGCCAAGAACTGGAAGGCAAGTGTCGCATGAGTGGCACGTTTTATCGGATACATCATCGCATTCCTCGGTTTTCGAAAGATAAAGATCAACTACACTACAATATCTTGTTTGTCGGAATGCTCAAGTGATTTGTTTCCCTAGCGTTGACCTGGGGTAGGTCACAGTTACACTACTCCTCGACAGATCCTCGTGGTCCTTAGCGGACTATCCGCGCTACATTTCTCAGCCATTGCAACCAAATTTCATTTTTCATGTCAAAAATTCTTCAGTCGCTCCCTGTTGGCAAAAACGTAGGCATTGCATTCTCAGGAGGTCTCGATACCAGTGCAGCAATCTATTGGATGCGTCAAAAAGGTGCGATTCCATTTTGCTATACAGCCAATCTTGGGCAGCCAGATGAATCCAACTACGATGATATCCCCAAGCGAGCGATAGCCTGCGGAGCGGAAAAGGCACGTTTGATCGATTGCCGCGAACAGCTCGTACACGAGGGTCTCGCGGCATTGCAATGCGGTGCGTTTCACATCACAACCGCCGGAGTTCCCTACTTCAACACGACTCCCATCGGTCGCGCCGTAACCGGAACCATGTTGGTCCAGGCGATGAAGGAAGACGGTGTCAACATTTGGGGTGATGGTAGTACCTACAAAGGAAACGATATTGAACGATTCTATCGCTATGGACTTTTAGCAAATCCAAACCTGCAAATTTACAAGCCTTGGCTGGACGAGCAATTCAATCGCGAACTGGGTGGCCGCAAAGAGATGTCCGAATTGCTTGAGAAAGCCGGACTCGCTTACCACATGAGCAAAGAGAAAGCCTATTCGACAGACTCCAATATTTGGGGAGCCACACATGAGGCCAAAGATCTTGAAATGTTGGATAGCGGAATCAAGATTGTCGCGCCAATCATGGGAGTACCTTTCTGGAAATCGGATTTCCCAGTTCCAGCCGAGATCGTTACGGTTACCTTCGAAGCAGGCTATCCGGTGGCTCTTAACAACAAGTCCTTTTCCTCCCAAGTCGATTTGGTACTTGAAGCCAATACCATTGGTGGTCGGCATGGACTTGGAATGTCTGACCAAATAGAAAACCGCATCATCGAAGCGAAGAGTCGCGGCATCTATGAAGCGCCCGGAATGGCATTGCTGTTCATTGCGTACGAACGACTAATCACCGGTATCCACAACGAAGGGACGATGGAACAGTATCGTGAAATGGGCCGTCGATTGGGACGGCTGCTTTACGAAGGCCGGTGGTTTGATTCCCAATCGCTAATGTTGCGTGAAGCGTTGCAACATTGGGTTGCAAAAGCAATTACCGGAGAGGTCATGCTCGAACTGAGGCGAGGCAATGACTATTCCATTCTCGATACACGAAGCCCCAATTTGACCTACAAGCCCGAGCGACTAACGATGGAAAGCGGCCAAGGAGAATTTTCGCCGACCGATCGCATCGGACAATTGACTATGCGGAATCTAGATATCGCGGATTCGCGAGACAAGATAAACGTTTATCGAAATGCGGGATTACTGACGGCTGGTGGAACTGACTCGATCAAACTGCTTGAGTAGTAACGTCAGCCTAGCAACGAAACAGTTCGAGGCGATCGTATTGCAATACTGCTCCAGTACCTGGCCGATCCGTCAAGTGAACAAATCCTTTTTCAACCCGGACGCCCTCGGTCGGAGAATCGGAAAGTAGCACTGCGCCGTCGAGATCCGCGTAGTCCATAAGTGGCATCAATTGTGCTGCACCACTGATTCCAACTGAACTCTCGATCATGCAGCCAACCATGGTCTTCATGTTTAGCTGTTTCGCTTGTCGGAGCATTCCCAGTGCAGGAGTTAATCCACCACACTTGCAAATCTTAACGTTAATACCGTGATATAGCCCAACGCATCGCAATACGTCTACTGAGACCTGACAGTCTTCGTCGGCCAGAACGGGCAATTTCGATTCGGTGTAGACTCGCAACTTGTCTTCCGCCGAGGACTCGATAGAAAGAGGCTGTTCGATAAATTCGACTCCTAGTTCAGCCAAAACGTAGGAATTCGCTATGGTTTCGTCGGCCGACCAGCCACAGTTTGCATCGACGCGAAACACAGCGTCTGTATGTTTACGCAATTCAGTTACAACGTCCAAATCTCTCGCTGCGCCCAACTTGATCTTGTAGATTTTCCATCCAGGCTGCTCATGCAATTTGGAAATCATCTTCTCAATGGAGTCTATTCCGATGGTGTAGCTGGACTCCGGAATCCCGGTCCACGTTAACCCCCAATCTTTCCACGTCGGAATGCCAAAGCGTTTTCCTCGCAAATCGTGTGCAGCAATATCGAGTGCGGAGAGTGCAAACATGTCTCCATCCAACTCTTTGCACATCCGGGGCCAAACTTCTACAGGTGAATGCTCAATGTAATCGTCGAGCAATCCGGCGACTCGATTCAGTGAGGCCGTTATGGAATCAAGCGTATGACCGTAAAAACTGTTTTCCGTTACTTCACCTAGACCGTGAAATCCCTCGTGCTCTAGTTCGACAACCAATGAGGCTTGTGATGCTATCGACTCCCTGGCGATGGTGAATTGGTGAGCAAGCGGAAGTTTCATGCGATACAATTGCAACTTCATTGTGACAATAGCTCCTCACGCAACGCGATGCTCGCCTGCACTAATTTAGTCGCTCCCGTTCGGTAAACATCGCATGCGGGCAGACCAAACGTGTCTTCGGCACGCTCGATTTCCGCCATCGCATCCACCTCGCCCATCACTCGCGAGTTGACCGCGATTCCGATTATCTTGCAGGGATGACGCAAGTTTGCGTTGATTTCACAGGCTTGCATTTGGTCTTTCATAGGGGGAATATCAATGTTTTGAAAACCCTTCACTTGCTTACGCCCAGCCTCGTAGCAAAATATCAATCCATCGGGAGCACAACCATGAAGCAATCCGAGGGTTACCGCGGAATAGGCTGGATGCGATATGCTTCCCTGACCTTCAATCAATAGGAAGTCGTGTTGCTCGTTGTCGATCACCAATTCTTCAGCAGCCCCGTTTACGAAATCTGCGACCACGCAATCGATTGGCACGCCCTCGCCTGAGATCATGATGCCGGTCTGTCCGGTTGCCAAAAATTTTGCATCGTGACCCAACGCGGTCAGCCCCATTTGAATTTCCAACGAAGCTACCATCTTTCCGATACTGCAGTCGTTTCCGACGGCGTGGATGCGAACATTCTCTTTTCGGAACAGGTGCCGTTTGGCTGTCTCTTTGTAGTGGTTGCGACGGACATCGATCAAGCGTCCCCCGCTCTCTTTGGCAAGGCTCAAATAGGACGTATCATCCACTAGGAAATCATGTAGCCCAGAGACAATATCGATTTTGCGTTTTATTGCTTCTTGAATAATCGGCCGCCATTCCTCTGGCAACTTGCCGCCTGGCGGCGCGATGCCAATATAAAGGGCATCAATCCCTTTCGCATCGAACTCAGCAGTATCGAATAGGTTCGCGACTACCGGCACATCGCCGCCGGTCCCAAAAAGCGATTGCGAGGTTTTGCCAGCTTGTCCACGATCGATGACTGTAGCGATGTCGGACGTACGATAGCGCAACAAACTGATTGCGGTTTTAGCCAAGAATGGTGTCGAATATCCATCGGTCAGCAAAGCGATTCGACGGTGTGACAACAGTGCCGAATGAGATAGCAAGCAAGTTCCCTTTTTTCAGAAGACCGGATGATGTGCAAAGCGGAATAAAATATAGTCTTTTTGCGTATCTTGCGTAAAGTGGCTCGGTCGTCTCGACCGAGAAATCTCGGCGGAGACCGCCATGCCACTCTGTTACCAACCCCAATTCCAAACCTACACAAAGCACTAGCCGCAACAAAATACTTTTGCCCGCCTATAAAAGTCGCTGTACGATGGATATCAATTCCGCAGCAGTACAAGGTTTGGGAATCAATTCCTGAACGCCAATCGCCTCGGAAAGCGAGCGTAATTCATTGTCGATGAAACCAGATGTTATCGCAATTGGCAAATCGTTTCGCGTCCTGCGAACTTCACGAGCCACGTCGAGGCCTGACATGCCAGGCATATTGTAGTCTATCAATACAAGTTCGAACTCGGACGGATCTACACAAAATGCATCGAGTGCCTCGCGTTGATCGGTGTAATCGCTAACGAGATAACCGAAGCGTTCGAGGAGGTACTTGAGCGAAGATAGCACGGCTTCATCGTCGTCGATGAGCAAAAGGTGTGGTTTCGATGTGCTCTCTAACTTCTCAGCGGCGATCGAATCGCTGACCGGAATGTTGTCTGAAACGTCCGCTGAAGTTGCTGCAATCGGAATGCAGATTGTGAACGTTGTCCCAACACCGGGCCGACTTTCTACGGAAATCTCACCTTCGTGAGATCGAACGATACCATGTACTACGGCTAGTCCTAATCCCGTTCCTTGCCCCACATCCTTGGTTGTGAAGAATGGTTCAAAAATCCTTTCCAAGGTGGCAGCATTCATACCTGAACCGCTATCGCAAACCATGAGCCGCACCTTGGAACCGAGTCGCTTCGGATGGATAGGAGCAACGGATTCACCAGCGAATTCAGAACCCTCTTCGTTCGAAATTGCATCCAGCCAAATGTCGATTTTCCCGGGTCTGCCAAGCATCGCTTGCATCGAGTTGGTTGCTAGGTTGACAATGACCTGTTCCATCAAGTTTGCGTCAGCCAGTACAGGCGGAAGGTGTTCTTCAATATGAACCTCTATTTTCACCCTGGCGGGCAGAGCAGAACGAAGTAGCTGCGCGGATTCCTCGATGATGGGAGCTAGGTCCGTCAGCTTGAGCATGGTAGGTTGCCTACGGCTAAAGGAAATAATTTGTTGCACAAGACCCCGCGCGCGTTCCCCAGCCTTTCTTATTTCCTCGAAACATCGCTCAGTCCCCGCTGCATTGCCGCTCCTGACATCCAATCGGCCGAGCTCTGCATTGCTTAAGATGACGGAAAGGATGTTGTTGAAATCATGTGCGATCCCACCCGCAAGGGTTCCAATGGCTTCTAACTTCTGCGACTCTCGCAATTGCGATTCCAGTTTTAGCCGTTCTGCCTCGGAATTTTTTCGTTCCGTAATGTCCTGAAAGGCACCAATCAATTTAATGGTTTTTCCGTTTTCTACCACCGCGAAGCCTTGCGCAAGCACCCAGATAGCGCTTCCCTTGGCTGTAATAAGTGGCAATTCAAGTCTCCACGATTTCCCCTGTTCGATTCCTTCTTTCACCGCTTCCTGAATGATAGGCTGTGCGCTCGGCTCATAAAAATGGATGGCTTGTGCCAGCGAAGGCTCAACATGCTCCTCTAGTTCATGAATCCGGTAAGTCTCTGCAGTCCAATAAAGACTGTTTCTCAATAAATCGAACTCCCAGCCACCAACCTTTGCCAACTGACCTGTAACCTCGAGTAATTCGGTCTTAGTCGTGAGTATTGATTCGGCTAGCCGTTGATGGTGCACCTGCCCCGAAGTGGTATGTTGAAATGCGTCGAGTCGTTGCCTTAAACTCTCAATCTCAGCGTTCTGCAATTCTAACTGGATCTGTTGTAACTCCAGATCGTAAAGCATCTGTTTGACGTCGTCTGCGGAAAGAACCTTCCATGACTCCTTGTCCTCGATAATTTTTTCGCGCAGTTTTTCTT
>JANLUJ010000154.1:0-1540 GCA_031363425.1 Pirellula sp. | reverse complement strand
ATAAGCCAAGCCTTAGTTGCACTGCTTAGAAATCATCAGGCAGTAGTTCAGAGCTTCCCATCCACACGTGCTCATTGCTCGATCCAGCCATCGGCCGCTTTTCCACAAAGTAGCGCAACCACTATGAACCTAGTTCAGCGTCAGCGGGCAACAATGTGGAAGTAGACGAGGCCAGTGACAGTCGCTTTCCATAGGTTTGTTTGAAACTAATTCGGCAATGGCTACGGCGCTGGTCGCTTGCGGTGCGACTGCTACATCGGTTAGACTGAGGCACCTAACCAAATCTCAAACCCGGAAAATTAGAAGTTCGTCCTTTCCACAATTGCCAAGCATAGCGATGACGAAAAAATGGAAGCGAATTCATGTCTAGCGTCTAGCGATTATTCGGTGGTTCGCGGTGGACAGTAGCCAAAACTATTCGAGCACATGACGAGAGTCTGCAAAATTGTTCCTGATTTCGCGATCAGCCTCAACTAACAAGCAGCGTCACTTACGCGAAACAGGCAAACGAAATTGTTTACGCGATATATGAGCGGCAACCAACAAATCAAATGGCACCACATGTCTCCGACAAGGACCAACTGTGCGATAGCCACTTTTTTAGTCGCAGTGGGAATCATTATCCTCATCCGCCTAAATCAGCTTAACTTTGTGGGTGCGTACTCGCGAATTGCAGTTTCCGTGATGAGCCTGTTTGCGTGCTTCGGATTCTTTGGCGCGATCCAGGGAGGATCCACACTTGATATTCCCTTGCGACAACTGCGAAGATGGCGGGGCCCGTTCATTCCACTGTGGACGCAACGGATACCGTTCGAGTCTATCAAGAACGTCAACATTGGGCCGGGAATGAGGCCTGGATCAGTGCAGCCCGCAAGACAGTACGATTACTCCTACCACGTCGCCATACTAAGAGATAACGGAGCGCTCGCTGTGCGTTGGACGAAATCCCTCGACGACGCAAGGCATTACGCAGGCTTAATTGCTGATGTTGTGGGTTGTCCGTTGGAAGAAAACCTGGAAATGACTCGCCGCTGGACTACCTCAACAGCTCATACTTCGCGTAACGATAAGATCCACTGAGCTGCCTCAGTTGATTTACACATGGCAAGTCATGGCGCCAACCTGACTCTGGCTCCGGCCGATTAGACTACGCCCTACATCGGCTAGACTGAAGCGGACAGTGGCGAGAAAGCCGGTTGGATTGGAGTCAATTATTTGCTTCGACGAATGACTTGTCGATCGTTCTAGAATCGTTCGAGCGGAATACGCACGGTGTCGGGTATCCGTTGTAGTTTGCCTTCGCGGTCAACAACTGCCAAGGTTACAGAGCCAGAGGCGATCTTTGCATCGCCTCGCAGTACGGTATAGCTCTGTTCAATTTTGGCTTCGGAGATCCGATCGATCTCTACCACAATTTTCAGTGAGTCATCATAGCGAGCAGGCATATGGTAGCGGCATTGAACTCTAGCAACCACAACGAATAGACCGCTCGCCTCAAAATCTCGGTAATTTCCACCTCGAGCTCGATACAGATCGGTTC
>JANLUJ010000128.1:0-2481 GCA_031363425.1 Pirellula sp. | reverse complement strand
TAAAGTTTCGAAAAGTCGAGGCGGCCGATGCCGGTGCCGCTTACCGCTCCAGTCTAACCGACGCATCCCTCCTCCAGCAAGCAGCCAGCGCCGTAGCCGAAGTAGATTCTAGCCAAGCTGTGGAAGGGCGCAATCGCTGGCTTCGTCCACTTCCACATTGTTGCCCGCTGACGCTGACCTAGGTCCACAGTGGTTTAGTCTACGTTGTGGAAAAGCGGCCGATGGCTGGATCGAGGTATGACCACATGTTGATGGGAAGCTGGCGGCGGAGGAAGACGCTATTTACTTCTTGTCCGCGACAATACACTAAACGGACTATTTTGCACCGAATTGGTTTCGAACTCTTATTGGAAGCACCAGATGAGAAATCGACTGGTAATATCGAATGAAAAATCGGGGAAATCGTCAGCGTTTAAAACCATATTGGAACAGATGGGACGAGACGAGTCGACACAAATTCTACGATTGACTCGCGAAGTCAACTTGAACGAGGCTGTCCGGAAAGCAGTCGTTGACGACAAGTGCAGTTTGATTGTGGCTGCAGGTGGTGACGGGACAGTGAACGTGGTAGTTAACGCTATCATGTGCCTTCGAGCGGAACTACGTCCACGGCTTGCCATCATTCCCATCGGAACAGCCAATGATTTTGCAGGGACATTACTAATTTCAGACGATACTCAACAAGTGGTTGGCTCAATGTACGATGGTGAATTCGTTCCTATTGATGTTGTTCGAATCCGCGCAGGACAATTTGAACGGTTTTTTGCAAATGTGGCTGCTGGCGGAAATAGTGTCGAAGTCAGCGAATCTATGACCGACGACATAAAAGCGACGTGGGGTCCGTTTTGCTACCTTCGGGGCGCAGTCAGCGTTCTTGGAGCCATGAAGACTTTTCGAATTCAAGCGACAATGGACGACGATCAAGAACGGTGATTTCCTAGACATGCACGAAATTGCTTCGAAAACTTTGTTTTCAAGTTTATTAGAATGTCAGCAAGTTGTCTTGTGGATGGGAAGTTCGCGGCCTAGGGTAGACGCTGGTTTGCTGCTGGCCGATCCTGCAGTTGTCATCGAATCCGTCGGAGCCAACGTCTACGGTTTGCGTCGGATATTTGTACCACTGATTCTGGCAACTTCTTCATTGTTCTGATTTTTTGTTGCGATCGACCATTCTTCGTTTCCGTTTTCGGCGAACTTTGCAGTTGTCGTGGTGGTCGTGCCATTACCACGGCCGATTGAAGTCATAATGCGATTCCTTGCATCCCATTTTCCTGTCGATTCGGTCGTTGTTCCGTAAGAGAAAAATGACCACGTGCGATATGCCTTTTGTTCTTGATCGTATGTCATAAGCGTTGTCACCTTTATGACCGTCGCGCCATCTGAAGAAGTTAAGTGACCGGATTGTTGCACAAATCTGCCGTCGAGAATCCATTTCGTAGTGGCCTCTCCCTTCACGAACGGCGAATCCTTAGATGTAATGGTGACATCGCATATCCCGACGTAGTTGGATAGCGCTTGCAGTTCAGGAACATCCTTCGCTGGTCCTTCATCTGCAAAACTAGTCGATGTTAGAAAAGCGGCAAATGCGATCAGGAAGGCGATGATTGCTCGATACATTGGGTTGGTTCCGGTGTGAGTCGGCGATCAGGTTTTTGGGAGTAGTTTATGAACGGTGATGGCTCCAAGCTAATTGGCTGCCCCCGTTACCAGCCGCTTCAGTCTATCCGATGTAGCCTTCCTACAGCAAGCGGCCAGCGCCGTAGCCCACGTAGCATCAAGCCAATCTGTGGAAAGGACCAGCTAGGCGGCTAGCGCCAGCGTCCACAGTGGTTGGTCTACGTTGTGGAAAAGCGGCCGATGGCTGGGCGAGATATGACCATATGTGGATGGGAAGCTTATGGCTGAAGGCGTCCGTTTAAATCCGACCCCTCTGCCGATTACCTTGCTCGGCGATTTTGTTCATCGTAGTTGCATCGAATCAGGACCGTGAACACGCACCCATTCCGAAACACTCAATGACGTGGCAAGTGCTCGTTCGACGGCAATTGCGCTGATCGGTTCGGTTCTCGGCATCTTCACGAGCACACCCGTCGCGCCGTTGTCCCATCGATGTGGAACCACTTGAACATTGGTTATATCCCGGTCGAATGCAGTGACAATGAATACTTGCCAGTTCCCTTTCGGCAATCGGTATGTGCCTTCTAGGAAATCCATTTCGTCTTCAAGTGCCAAGTCGTAGCTGATTTCCGCACGCATTGTTACTTCGCTGTCGCAATATCCAAATAGCAGAGCATGTATTTATTCCATTTCGGAATCGTTTTCCCTGATGTCTAAATGAGCTGAGGTGGTGCCGTAATTCCGGGCGCGCCCAGAGCTTAGAATGAACGGTCAAGGAGACTTTCAGGATGAGCGCAAAGAGCACGAAGCTGGCATCAATAACACGAAGACAGTTTACAGATGATTTCAAACGGGACGCTGTTC
>JANLUJ010000117.1:0-8913 GCA_031363425.1 Pirellula sp. | reverse complement strand
GATGAGCTAGCGACAAATCCTGCCGAATTTGGGAAGCTAGCAGCTAGGCACATCCTTGTGGAAATCGCAGAAGCCCGTCGGAAGGAAGCGGACGGATTCACAATGGAGCCTCAACCCGTCAGTCCAACCTGTGGAAGCGGTTGCTGCTAGGTTGATAGCTAGACCGATCCTGCAGGAGTACGACGCTTCCCACAATGGTTGATCACTTTGCAGATTTTGTATACGATCCTTCCGTAAGCCTTATGCAACCGGCCAACCCAACCAAGCCGACCCACTTAGAGTGTCCTTTTCCTTCGGCGTAATTCATGCAGCCCCAGATGAACACCGGTAGGCTGATGAGAATAAGCAGTAAACCGACAACGGCACCGGTCTCCCCAACCTCGCAAAGAGCAAACCCTGCCAATTAAAGAATGATGCCGATACCAACGCCGATGTTCGTTTTGGTTTTCTTTTCTGGTAGCATAGTGGTGTCCGTTCGCTCGACCGATTTTGTTAGGCCAGTCCAAAGTCATACTCTCAATTTACTGCGTCTCGTTTTTCAATTCGCCCCGGGTGCGCCCGGCAATCCCGTCATCTCTTGCAACTTCCTCGCAAACTCATAAGCAGTTCGAGGGACTTCATCCTGGGTTGTGGGAAAGCTCTTCACCCATAGCGCAGCACTCCCATCCTCAGGCTTCAGTCCGACGCTGCCCGTGTAGGTGTCATCCCCTTCGCCACCGGGGTGACAGAGATGCCGAACCACGATGTGGCTAAAGTCTGTCAAAGGACGGCAGCGTTTGGATGTTTCAAACCCGCAATAGTGCTTGATTGTAACTATATGGCGGTTTGAAAAGTGTAGATAAGTATGCCGGTTGCAAGGAAGAATCGCAGCAATGATGAATGCAATGAGAGGCAAAAAACGATACAGCAAAAAATCGTATTCGCGTCGCTGTGCGTTTTCCCGGAAGGTCATGCCGAGTATCGCCTCTTCACTAGTACTAAAAAACCGGTCTGTTTCCTGAACCGTCCGTGCCTTGACGGCTGGCCATGCGATTTCACTTTGGGACCACAGGAAAATTCCAAGGCCCACGCAGGCAACGGCCCAACCGAGCTTCCAAGCGACCCTCGTGTAAGTGTTGATCGTCCCTTCAATATCAAGGGTCTGATTAGACGTAGGCTCATTCATACAATCGGTATCACAACAAGCGCGCCCATCAGCATGACGACGAGGAAGCGAATCCTGATCACAACGGGCAAGTATGCGATGAGTGTAACCGTCGCCAGTGTGAGTATCTTCATGTGTTTCATTTTGTTTGTGATGTTGAACTGCAAAATGTTCTGCCGCCGAACGTAAAGGTCAGCGACGGGAGACAGCCGCCGATGACGTCCGTATTTCACTCTGAGCGAAACGGCTGGCTCCCGTTCGCTGCACCGACTGGTTCGCACTTTTCCAGGGCATCCACAACCCGCGTGCCTGCCAGGTAGTCATGCAAACACCGGCGTTCTTTTCCAAAAATCAAGAAGACGGCCATACCTGGAATAAATCCAACAATCGGAATGTAACTGAAGACCCCAGGGATAAGGTATCGAATAATAAATATCTCGCCGAAACCTGGAAGTTGCCCATTCACGTCAACTATTTTTGTCTTCATAGCCAGTTTACCGAGCGTCTGGCCGCGATTGAAAAGCAGATATCCATTCAGCACCAGGAAGACAACCCAGCCTGCGGCAACCACCATGGTCTGTTGACCGAACGTCATGCCCTCATAGCGCTGAGCTACCCCTGTTGCAAACTGGATTGGCCCGATAACCACGATCAGGATCAAGCCGTCGATCAAAAAACCGCTTAGTCGTTTCCACCGACTCGCAAGGGTTGTGGTTTCGTTCATCTGCACGTCCTCCCTCTCTGCGAACGCCAGGGATCAACTATGCCCGAGCAAGTCCCTAGAACCACCACGCAGAATTCAATCCTTTATATGTTATGTGCCTTCGTTGGGCAAACGCTTCAATTCTCGATGCGGGAGTAGAATCAACACGATGAACCCCAAAATTCCAACGATGGCCAACAATCCAAGT
Source organism: Pirellula sp. (assembly GCA_031363425.1). Lineage (GTDB taxonomy): Bacteria > Planctomycetota > Planctomycetia > Pirellulales > Pirellulaceae > JBKCUI01. The sequence goes on along the minus strand of JANLUJ010000117.1, from coordinate 6,858 downwards.
GATTTTGAATACCCTTTCCCTTGCGCGTAATGTATCCCGCCCCAAACAAATGCAATGAGCCCGCCTAGAATGAGTGCCAAACCGATTTCAATGGAGATCGGCGATATTTTTGGCAAGAAGAATCCCGCAAGTTGTAGCACGAATCCCAATCCCACGCCGTTGTTTGCGTTCGTTTGCGATTGGGCGGGCATAAATTTCGTCGTGTCTCTTACGGCGTACAGAAACAGGAAGATGCCGACGAGGGTGCATGCAAAACCTGAGATCGCGAAGAGTTGAATGTATCGATCGTCCGCAACACTCATTGAGTACAGGTTTGGATTGCTGAGGACTGCGAGCAACAGTCCTATGGCGACAAGTGCGAGACCGACGAGTGCAAATGCGACGACGCGCCAGTGGTTCTTCGACGTACTTGTCATCGGTCTAGGCTCCTGATTTGATTCGTACGGATTCATTGACTCGCTCGGTTCCTGTTGTATAGCGACAACGACTTTTCCCTAGCCGCGACAACGCGGTAGCATTGGCTGTATTCCGGCTGGTGGATAACCAATTCCAGTTTTCGGGTTGGATCGTAACAAAACGACATAACGATTCAGCTCACCGATGGCGGCCCCTCTGTGACTTCCGAATTGCCAGATGGCTTCGCGGGGCCGCCATTCGGTGCAGCGCCTGGTTCGGCATTTCTGGCGCCTGCCACCAACGGTGCCGGGGGATGCGCCACGCTTTTCTGTCTCTGCTCATCGATGTAGTCGAGCACGTAGGAAAGCATCAGAGGAATGGCGCCTATCAGAGGCGAACTCGGAGGAACGAGTGCGACAATTACAATTACAAGGACAAGAAAGACCAGATAATTCCAGAATGGAGGCCTTTTGCGGTATCGAAAGGTCACGGCGATTGCGAACAGCCCGGCGAAGGTCAAGAAGTGTGAACCCGTGGCCACACCGACACCTGCGACAGACAGTCCTAAGGCAAAAAACAAGATACTACGTTTGTCTCGATTGTTCACGTTGGCCTTGGTGTTGCCGAACATATAGTATGCCGACGTCGGCATATTTTTTTGAAACGTTCGTCATATCGTGGGGAACAGTAGCTGAATAGTCAATCATTTTCTAGACTCTCGTCGCTTCCGCTCTGAAATATGCCGAATGACATACCTGACAAACTTAGCTTGGCTTGATCCATCGCTGACCGAAACCGGCGACATCCGCGTGAAAATGAAAGCAGCTTGTCGGAGGGAAACGACGCTTTCCACAGTTGATGTGCTAGCTAGCCCGAATCCCGCTTCAGTCCATCCTGTGGAAGCGGTAGACGCCTGGTTGCTGCTAGGCCGATCCTGCAGGAGTACGACGCTTCCACAGGTGATGAGCTAGCTGGAATCCTGCCTCAGTCCAACCTGTGGAAATGGTTGCAGCATGCAAGCCGGTTAGGCGATAGTTCTAGCCCCAGATCCGGCAAATGCAGAGAAAGAATTCCAGCTACCGCCTCGAGCAGCTCAAATTGGTTTGTGAACCAGTCGTCCGACTTTTTGCACCATACTGGCGTCAGTGCGTCAAGCCACCAAAGAAGTCCGAGCCTTCTGCCCTGACTGTTTCGAACTTGCCGAGAGCGAGTTGCAAAAAAATTTCGTGCAACTAAAGCAATTTAAGCATGATGCCGTTTTGCAATCGCATTGAAGATTATAATCCCAACTGCAACGCCAATCATTCCCATGGCAAGCTCGATTGGTTTGAACCAACTCTCTCCAACGACTTTTCGAACCCACTCATCTGATGGTTTAGGGATGGTTAAGCCCATCATGACGCCCAAAAGCGTTGGGATGATAGGATTTGCAAACTTCTGGGTTGTAACACAGGATACAGCGAACATCACTGCCCATACGAGAGTGAAGATTGCCCATCCAATCCAGCCGCCGACCTCCTTTGCAACGCTCCCGCGAATGCAGGTACAAGGCACAATGCAACGACCAAGACGATAAGCCAACGCAAAGTCAAGTTTTTGGAACCACGAACTTGTCTTTCAATACTTGAATTATCTGTCATTTTCATACTCCGCTCAGTTTGCGAATTGATTAGGCTGTATCAATGTGCGTGTTTACAGAGTACAAGTCTGCGAACTCCCTGAACCATTGCGATTTGGGGGTTGTGAAACTCGTGCAAACGTCTCGAATCAACAGAGCCCAGCAAATTCAGTGAATCATTGCGGTGAACACGTGCCTACGACTCTGCCACACTACCCGAAAAGTGGACGTGATCCTAGACAACGATATCACACCGCGACTCTTTTATGTCTAACTCCTCTAGTAATGAAGATAGACCTACAGATTTCGATGCTCCCACGCTTCAGCCGGACTCCAACATCGACATCTCCAAGGAAAAGTCACTGGATAGTGACGATTACGAGACTTTGCCTACTCCTCCTGCAACCCCTCGTCAATTCAAGCCTCCGACGTCGAGTAATGATGGGAACAGGTACGACTCATCGTTTCGCCGCTTTGCCGACTACGAAATCATCGACGAGATCGCACGGGGTGGCATGGGGGTCGTGTACCGCGCTCGACAGCTAAGCTTGAATCGGACTGTTGCGCTAAAGATGATCCTCTCCGGTCAACTCGCCAGCAACGATGATGTCAAGAGATTCCATTTGGAAGCGGAAGCTGCTGCGAACCTAGATCATCCCGGCATTGTTCCAATTTACGAAATCGGCGAGCATAACGGACAGCACTTTTTCTCGATGGGTTTTGTCGAAGGTGGAAGTCTCGCCGATTTGCTGAAGAACGGTCCGCTAGCACCGCGAGATGCTGCAACCATGATGGCAAGAACTTGCGATGCCATCCAATACGCTCACGAGCGAGGGGTTATCCATCGTGATCTTAAGCCAGGCAATATCTTGCTGGGATCGAGTTCATCCTCGAGCGGTTCGGTGAAGGGGGTGGGTTCTACTGCAAAAAATGACGCCAGCAAACAGAGCGCACAGGGCAAGCCGAAAACAAACAGTTCCGTTTCTTCTTCAGGGGTAAGTACGTCGACCGTAAAACCGGATTCAACATCTAAATGGATCCCGAAAGTAACGGACTTTGGACTTGCCAAGCAAATGCAGGGCAAGTCCGACCTTACTGGTACTGGTCAAGTGTTAGGGACGCCGAGTTATATGCCGCCAGAACAAGCTGACGGTCGAATGGACAAAGTCGGTCCCCTTTCCGATGTCTATTCTTTGGGAGCGATCCTCTATTGTTTGTTAACCGGGCGTCCGCCCTTTCAGTCTGCAAGTCCAATGGAGACTTTGATGCAGGTGTTGACGAGCGATCCGGTTCCACCACGTCAACTGAATTCATCCACTCCCCGTGACCTTGAGACGATCTGTCTAAAGGCTCTGCACAAGGATCCGCTTCGGCGATATGAATCTGCCCAAGCGCTAAGCAGTGACCTTCTTCGTTGGCTTTCGGGTGAAGCCATTCAAGCGCGTCCGGTCGGGCGGGCCGAAAAGCTTCAACTTTGGATTCGCAAGAACCGAAGCCTCTCCACGGCCATCGGATTTGCAGCCGTTGGATGCTTGGCGGCGGTGAGCCTGCTGGTTGTCAATTTGTCGAGCCGCGCCAAACAGGTAGCGGCTCTTCGCAGCGAACGCGACGCCAAATCGAGTGCACTCATTGAGGCACAAGACCGCAAGCGGGAAGCGGAATCAGCTCTCGATTTGCTTTCCACCGCCAAAGAAAAATCGGCGCACACGTTGTATGCACGAACCATATCGCTTGCCTACCAAAGTTGGTTGCAGAACAACGTTACCCAGATGGAAGACTTGCTCGAAAAAACGGAGCCTCGCTTTCGGAACTGGGAATGGAACTATCTGAAACGCCTTTGCCATTCCGAGCTATTGACCCTACGCGGCCATGCCGGGATACCGATGAATCTTGGCTTCCATCGAGATGGCAAGCATCTTATTTCCTCAGGCCCAGACAATTCTGATCCTGTTACCTACATTTGGAACCGAGAAGACGGCTTCCTCGAGAATCGGATCCCTAAATCGAGTGAAGCGATTTCCCTGGATGGAACGCGAGTGGCGGCGATCGACCATGACACTGGAAAAATCCAAATCCTCGACCCACTGACCGGGCAACAATTTGCCTCATTCGAAGGTCATTCACCGAATACCGTCGCCGCTACTTTTAGCAGCGATGGGAATCGATTGGTGACCTCGGGCAATGATCACCGCGTCCGCATTTGGGATGTTCGTACTGCCAAACTTGTCGCAGATATTCTTGAAGAGCCGCAGTGGGCCCCTCCCGAGGTCGTTTTCGCCAACAAAGATCGATGGGTTCTATGGAAGACTCGCGACGGCTTTTTGCAAATCCACGATGCCGAATCGGGAGCTGCTATCCATCGATTCTCGGTACCAGGCTTTCGAAAGGATCTGGCTCGCGTGGCAGTCTCCAGCGTAGAAAAGATGGTTGCCATTACGGGAAATGGTCCGATCCACCTGGTGAACTACGAAACCGGCGAAATGATCGCGGAGTTGTCTGGCCATCAAGGGATCGTTTACGGCTTGGATTTTTCACCCAATGGAAAGTTCCTTGGATCGGGTGGCCAGGATGGCACAGTTCGCATTTGGGACGTCGAGCGGCGGAGAGAAGTCAGACGCTTTCGTGGTCATCGGATCGGGACGAACTATGGAGTTTATTCCGTACAGTGGAGCCCTGATGGCGATTCCATTGTCAGTGGAGGCATGGATAACTCGATTAAACTTTGGTCATGCGATTTTGCTACTAAGAAAATCGAAATGAAACCGGATGCCACCAACACTCGGCAAGATCCCGTCGAACCGTTTGATGCATTTCCTGACCCAACCGACGAAGCGGAGTTTCTCATAGGCAATCGGGAACTGGTTCCGCAATTCGATATCTCCAAGGACCAGCGCTGGATCGCGACGGCCGGACATGATGATCTTGCCCGCGTTTTCGATTTCAAGACTCGCCGAATATTACATGCTTTGGATGGAAAAACTGGCAACATGGGTGCCGTCGCCTTTCATCCCAATGGCAAGTACTTGGCGTGTGGGGTTGGCGGGTTACGGGAGGTTGACGGCGGAACCATACAGATTTGGGATTTGGAAACCGAGTCGATCCTCAAGAAGTTTTCACGGAACAGTGGTCCAATATCTGACCTATGTTTTAATTCTGATGGCAGTCGCCTATATGCCTCTGTCGGTAGCCAATCGGTGGCTCATCGTGGAGAGGTGAACTGTTGGGGTGTTGATCAAGATCAGCCCTCGACCATCTTCTCTATCCAGGATCTCGCTGCAGTCCGCGATCTATCGTTATCGAAGGATGGTAAATGGCTGGCGGCAGCTCATTACGGCGGGGGAATCAAACTTTGGAATGCTGAGACGGGAGGGGGCGAACGAGTCTTTGAACCCAATACTGCATTCTTGAGCGTCGACATCTCGCCCGACTCGAAATTCATTGTCGGAGGGGGAATCGGTTGGACCGTTTCGGTCTTTGATTTGGAGTCCAATGCAAAACGCTGGTCGGAGAGGGAGCACTCCGGTGCGGTCACCAGCGTTGCATTTAGTCCCGATGGCTCGAGAATCGCAAGCTGCAGCCTCGACAAAACGACACGGTTATGGGACGCAGTAACAGGGGATGTCCTGCTCGCCCTCCAGACCGATGCCAATGAGCTCTATCACATCGCTTTTGGCAATAAAGGATCAACGCTGATCAGCTCCGGCGAGGCCCCTTATTTAACTCTCCGCGACGCATCCAAATTAGCAAATGATTTTCAAACTTCCTCGGACTCTCCATGGGTTGAGATTCTCGAGGAAAAATTCGAACGAGCCGAATTGGGCGATGTATGGTTGACTCCGAATGGATCTTGGAGCGTCGACAACGGTGTTGCACATGGAAAACTGACCGCAGTTCAGGGAACGCAAATCGCACAGTTGGTCCCTCGGCTTGCCATTCCATCGCGAGTATCGATTGAATACGACGCTTGGTCTCCCTCGAGTGTTAGTTTTGATTCATGGTTGTTCGACTATCTATTTCAGAATGGCATAGCGGCCGTAAACGTAACACCTCTGAGCGTTTTCGTTTCTGCCAACTCCGGCCAGTATAGTTCGATTGTAACAAAGGAGCTTGGATTTCAATTTGAGCCCAATCGAAAGTATCGGTTCAAATTTGTTCGCGATCACGGAACGTTTACTTCCTGGATCGATGGTCAACTTGTTCTAGAGACGAGTCTGACCGGCGACCCATTCTTCCCTGCTGCCTTGATCCAAGGTTCTTCGCCAAAGGCCGGCAAAGAGATCTACATCGACAACGTCTCCATTAAGGCACCCGCAGAGTGTCAAGACGAGATGGCTGCCATTCGCACCGCATATCAATTGAACGATCGATTGAAGCTGAAAGGGCTAGTTCTGGAAGCCATCGCCAAGGATGATGCTTTGACGCCGGAAATCAAAAAGCTGGCCACTCAATTCGCGATGAAACGAGCGGAAACTTCCGCGATTCGTCACGGTATCGTAGCGACTAACGTGCTAACCGACCTTTGGAACAAAGAAGAATTCAAGAGTGTCGCAAGCATACTCGAACCGGAGGTTGCCAATCAAGCAGACAATTGGGTCACTCGGTTGATGATCGCGGGATTGCTTCATCGAGCGGGGGAGTACGATCAAGTCGCCAAGAAGTTACGCGATGCGAACGAAGTTCATGAACGGCTTTTCGCCACGAGCCATCCGGTTGCTTTGTCCATCCTTGCCTTCAATTCAAAAGCACAAGGGAACAAGCCTCGGGCACTCGAAGCCATGCTCCGCCTTCGCGATTACATGCGAAGCGAGCACTGGAAGACGGATCCACTCGCAAACGACTGGCTG
>JANLUJ010000082.1:0-2232 GCA_031363425.1 Pirellula sp. | reverse complement strand
GCTGGCCGTCCCGGTCGCTTGCAAAAAGATCTCATCTCCGATTGCTAGCCCAGTTGCATTGACGAGCGTTACTTGGTTTTGCCCAGATAGTGCGATTGCTGAGAGAATGCTTACCCCGTTGTTGTCGAGGATCGATCTTTCGGCTAGCAAACTAACATCGCCTGTACCAGCGTTGATGTACGACAGGAGGATATCACCCTGGTTGTCCGACACGACACGGACGTTTCCGCCACCGGTTCGCACCGAAGTACCCGACTGCATGTCCACTCCGCTGATGGCGTCGACTGTATTATTCGTAGCTCGCAGATAGACCGAACCAGCACCACTCGTGGATATGTTGGAATTGAGGTCTACGTCATCCGAAGCGACCAAGCTGATGTGTCCAGTGCCGGAACGAACGATGGCGTTGACGATGATGTCGCCATTGGCTGCTTGCGTTTGTAACAGGACGTCTCCCGAGCCGTTGGCCTGAATCCCAAACGCTACGTCCAAACCTGGATTGACTACGATATTGCCAGTCGCGCTCTGCAATTTGATCGGACCTTCGTTCGTCGTCCTCAAATCCTCTATGCTCGAGTTAACGACTGTTCGGGTCGAATTGAAGTTCACTTGCTCAATACTGATCGGGCCCGTGTTGTCGATGACGACTCCATCTAGCTCACGAACATAAATGCCCGTTGAGCTACGGACCGCTAAGATTGCTACTTGAGTATCGATCGCATTGATATTGACATCTGGAGTTCCATTCAGCTGATCGGGGCCACCAATCGTTCCAGTCGTGGCCACCATCATGAGGCTACCCGCCTGCACATTTAGCGCCGCTCCGTTGTTATCCAGTATCGAGCGATCCGCTAGTAGACTAACGCTGTGATTGGGGGCATTGATTAGGCCCAATAAGATATCGCCGTTGTTTTGTGTCGCAATGCGGACATTGCCTTCGTTCGGGGGCAAACCGCCGGCTGTTGTTATGCTCGTTCCCGCAGCCATATCCACGCCGCTGATCGCATCAACTGAGCCAGTGTTGGCTGCTAAGAGATACACAGTGCCTGCACCTGTTGTGCTAATATTCGCATTGAGGTCGATGTCATCCGATGCCACCAAGCTGATATGCCCCGTGCCGGTGCGAACGACGGCGTTGACAAGGATATCGCCATTGATTGCTTGCGTTTGCAACAGAACATCGCCGGTTCCGTCGGCTTGAATTCCAAACGCAGCGTCAGAACCTGGATTGACTACGATATTGCCAGTCACGCTCTGCAATTTGATTGGACCATCGTTCGTCGTCCTCAAATCCTCGAGACTGGCATCGGTGAAGACTGTTCGGGTCGAATTGAAGTTTACTTGCTCGGTACTGATGGAGCCTGTGTTATCGATTGTGACTCCATCCAACTCATGGACATAGATGCCTGTTGCACTACGGGCTGCTAGGATGACTACTTGAGTATCGATCGCGTTGATATTGATGTCTGGGGTTCCGTTCAAAATATCCGAGCCACCGATCATTCCAGTCGAGGCCACCATCCTCAAGATATTCGCTTGAACATTCAGTTCTGCTCCGTTGTTATCCAGAATCGAGCGATCTGCCAACAGGCTTACGTTGTGATTGGGAGCACTGATACGGCCCAACAAGATATCGCCGTTGCGAGCTTCGATGCGTACATTGCCTTCGTTTGGGTTGAGGCCGCCGGCTGTTGTTATGCTCGTTCCGGTAGCCATGTCCGCACCGCTGATCGCGTCGACTGTACTATTCGTAGCTCGCAGGAAAACTGTGCCAGCACCACTGGTGGCAATATTCGCATTGAGGTCGATGTCATCGCCTGAAACCATGCTGACGTGACCAGTGCCAGAGCGAATTGCTGCGTTGACGATGATGTCGCCATTGGCTGCTTGTGTTTGCAATACGACGTCGCCGGTACCGTTGGCTTGAATTCCAAACGCAGCGTCAGAACCTGGATTGACTACGATATTGCCAGTCGCGCTCTGCAATTTGATCGGACCATCGTTCGTCGTCCTCAAATCCTCGAGACTGGCATCGGTGAAGACTGTTCGGGTCGAATTGAAGTTCACTTGCTCGGCACTGATGGAGCCTGTGTTATCGATTGTGACTCCATCCAACTCATGGACATAGATGCCTGTTGCACTACGGGCCGCTAGGATGACTACTTGAGTATCGATCGCGTTGATATTGATGTCTGGGGTTCCGTTCAAAATATCCGAGCCACCGATCATTCC
>JANLUJ010000058.1:0-9342 GCA_031363425.1 Pirellula sp. | reverse complement strand
GGACAAAATCGCCATAGAAAGCAAATCGATTCCAAAATTTGCGGCCAGGAGTTTGAGTTGGTCCGCTAGCAATTATTTCGCGAAAGCGAGTGTCGTTGAGTTATTCCTAGCCGTAGCATGTGCCATTCGCTTCGATTTTGGATGATAAACGAGTTAATTGGCTCTAATTCCCCTGCTTTCGAGCAAGTTGGGATTGGAGGAATCAGGTCATTTGCCTAATCTACCTTGGTTCTCGGAATACTTTCGCGCAAATAGCTGCATCTCCGTGGCCAATTCGATTGGGTCTGCCTCTTGACTTCCAGTTTTTGGTGACTGAGTCGGGTGAACGCCGAACCATTTTTTGGAATTCACTATGATCTTTCGTTGGTCCACTAGAGCCCTGCATGCGTAATCCTAAAGAACTGTTGGTTGCTTCAAAAGCCTTCACGTCCGAGACGAAATGGATTAGCTGGTGGCATTTGCTCTTGGCAATTGCTTGCTATTCCACAAGTTTAGTGATTGCCTGCAATGACATTTTCCCGATGTTCCTTCGGATCGTTAGTAGTTGTGTCAGCGGACTGATCATCGTTCGATTGTTCATCATTTACCATGACTACAATCACGGAGCGATCCTGCGAAAATCTTGGCTCGCAGCCTCCATTCTCAAGGTTTACGGATTATTGGTACTAAGTCCATCCAGTGTTTGGACCCATTCCCATGACCACCATCACAAACACAATTCGCGATCCTCCGGCAGCAATACAGGTTCTTATCCATTGATGACTCGCGAGGAGTACGTCAAGGCAGATCGCTGGAAACGTTTTGGTTATGCGGTTTCAAGGCATCCTATTACGGTTCTATGCGGTTACCTCACTGTTTTCTTGTATGGAATGACAATCCGATCGTTTTTCCTACACCCCAAAAAGCATTTCGATGCGGGGGTGGCCGTTGTCCTACACGTCGCACTGCTCACCTTTTGCTGGATGCAGGGATGGGACATTCTCCTGCTGGGGATGCTCGTCCCGCTGACATTGGCATGCGGGCTTGGAGCGTATTTGTTTTATGCTCAGCACAATTTCCCAAGCTGCCAATTGCATCGACGCGAAGATTGGCACTATGTTTTAGCAGCCCTCAGGTCGTCCAGTTACATTCGCATGAATGGGCTAATGCATTGGTTCACAGGCAACATCGGGTACCATCACGTCCATCATTTGAATGCGAAAATCCCTTTTTACCGTTTGCCCGAAGCGATGGCTGCGATGGAAGAACTTCAAACACCGGGAACAACCTCGTTGCATCCCCGCGATATTTTGGCTTGCTTCCGACTCAAGCTTTGGGACCCAGACCGCGGCCATTTCATTTCGTTCCGAGAAGCCGTTCGAGCCTAAGGGTGGCACGGTGTTTTCAACTCCCCGTGTTGCTCAACCCGCTTTGCATCTAGTAGCGAAAATAGTTAGTTCGGCTTCAAGCTGGCCGGTCATAACTATATCGACAGTCTGGAAGCCTCTCCTAACTACTCACGGTGGAGACCACCGTGCCACACTATTCCGAAACGCTGCTCAGCCAGATTGGCTTTTCATTTTCTGTTTTGGCAAGGCGAATATTATCGGGCAGATCTTTTGCCTTGGCTGATACTCTTACCGGCCCTTGAAACGGAACGGTACTCTTGACCCGAAGTGTTACCTTCTTCGCTGAATCACTGCCATGTATGGATTTCATTTCGGAACATTCAATTCCGGTGGCCCCTTCGAGCGATACAGTTATTTCGCCAGCGAAATCGCACTCGCGTTCTACCTTGACCTCGATCTCCGTCTCCTTGCCAACGGTGGATTGTATCAGGTCGTTGGGAATTGAGAGCCCAAAGTCGGGCAGTAACTGACTCACTGCCAATTCGAAATCATAATTTTGCCCGCCTGCATTGTGGAAGTCTTGGATGTCGATGGTGTACTCACCGTCCGCTGGGGCTTTCCATTTCAAATCTGGATCGCGATCGTTTCCAACATCATCCTGCTGCGATAACTGCTTGCCTTGCGCATCAAGGATTGCAATGGTCGCGTCTAAATTAGAACCCCGATTGCGCGCTTGCATTTGCACTTGAAATTGTTGCCCCGCGATTGCATGCATGCGAAGAAACCGGTGTTGGCCATATTGTTCGATATTGCCGACTATTCTTGCCGGTAATTCGATCGGCAATGCTGTATCTCGAGCTATTGCTTGGCCGGTCTCCATCGTATGGATTTTGTCTTGGAGCGAGGGGAACGACTCACGCAGAGGGTCGGCATCTGTCTGAAGACGAAGCCGATAGATCCAGGCGTCGCCACCACCAAACGCAATCGTCTGATCCGGAGTTGCTGGAAAGCCAAACACACGAATCAAGCATTTGCCGTCGCGTGGTGCAATCCACTCGATGCTTGGATCGAGCCCGAAATGATCAATGCTTTCCTTGAGCAAAAATCCGTCTGAGTTCAATAGTTGCAAATTAGCGTCCACTGGGGAATGCAACATCTGTTCGGCATCTACAGTGGCTATCAGTCTTTGTCCCTCAAGGAGCACTAGCGAATAAATGTCCACATCGCCGCGCTTGTTCAAAACGCCGTGTACGCACCGCGGGACTGCACCGATGGCGTTCGCTTCGGCAAGTCGATTGTTCGGCTCGACTTCGATTTGTTCGGGTGCATTGCTGACAACAAAGGGTCGAACCGACGTTGCTCCATTGGGATGAAACAAACGAAGCCAATGCAGACCCGGTTGAGTACTTGCATCGATGGTTGCTTTCAACTTGCCGGATCCTTCTTCAAACGACCAACGAATTGAATCGGTGTCGGACCAAGCTTGCAACGGCCATACCGGAAACTTGCCAGTGGCTTCGACTTCGACCACCGTTCCGGCTTGGCCTCCCGAGGGCATGAGTCGCGTGAGTTCAGGTCGTTCAGCACCACGAACCAGATTCGTTGAACCAGCGGCGACAGCAAAACAATTCCATGCGAAGATCCGCATCCACCCACGGCCTGCTGGCGTTAGATTCACGATTACATCAACTCCTGAATGGGGGTGTGGTCGCTCACCAAGTGGGTTGGCCTACCGGAGGGAGTGTAGTATATTTTAGAAGGATCGATTCCGAGCTTTCGATATACTGTCGAGACATAGTTTTCGGGCGAGAGTACGCGTTCGAATGCCGAATGACCTTGTCTGTCCGTTGCTCCAACTACCTGTCCACCGGGTGTCCCGCCGCCGGCAAATAGAATCGACATGGCGTTTGCCCAGTGGTCACGACCAGGCTTGGTCTGCCCCGCAAGAGTGCTAATCTTCGGTGTTCAACCAAACTCACCGAGTGCAATGACCATTGTTGTTTCCAACATCCCGCGCTGGTCCAAATCGTTGATCAAAGTCGCGACAGTTTGGTCCCAGGTGGGTAATCGTTTCTTTAGGGCTCCGAACAAGTCGGAATGGTGATCCCAACCGCCATCGTATATGGTCACAAATGGAACCCCAGCATCGACGAGTCTTCGTGCCAGCAAAGCCCGTTGCCCGAAGCTGTTTCGGCCATAGGCCTCGCGTATCTCTGCAGGTTCGCTATGGATGTCGAAGGCCTTTTGAGCCTCAGGGGTCATCACCAAATCGTACCCCTGTTGATAATTTTGGTCGTAGGCGATTACCGGATCGCTAACTTGTGGATCGATGTATCTTGGCAACCGATCTACTAGCCTGCGCAGGTCCTGTCGTTTTCCAAATCGTTCGCTCAGCAAATCCTTCGGTACCTCGACATCGCGCACGCGAAACTGTTCATTGTTCGGATCGTTGGCAACGACAAACGGAGCATACTTGGCGCCGAGAAAATTCGGGCCTCCTGACCTCGACATGCTGGGCATTGTAAAGTAGCCTGGCATTCCGTGAGGCGCTGGACGTTCCATCGCGGCCACGGAGCCAAGACTCGGATGAAAGCTAACGAAGGCGCCACAACCAACCGGGATACGAGGCGGAGCACCGGTCATCATGTAATGGTTGCCTGCGCCGTGATTCGCTTGGTTGTGACATACCGAACGAATGATCGCATACTTATCAGCGATCTTGGCAAGCTTTGGCATATGCTCGCAAATCCGAATTCCAGAAACGTTCGTTTCGATGGGGCGAAACTCACCGCGGATCTCAACGGGAGCTTCTGGCTTCGGATCAAAGGTCTCAAAATGGGTTGGGCCACCGTCCATCCAAATCAGGATGCAATTGCTCTTGGGTTTGGCTCCGCCTGTCTTGTCGCTGGCTGATGATTTTCGCATTGCTAGCAAGTCAAGAAAATTGCCACCTGCGAGTCCGGCCAGTCCGAGCTGCAAATACGATCTTCGAAGCATAGGTACCTTTCTACTAGTCCAGATAAAGGAACTCGGGTGAATTTAGCATGGACCACATAATGTCTTCTACCATTCTACGACGATCCGTATTGGGCTTCGCAAACTCCGCCTCGAGAAGGCTCCGTTCCGTTTCATCGGGTTTTCGGTTGAAGATCGTCAAGTATAGTTCGGAAACGATGGATGCGGCATCCTTCTCGGACTTGGCAAGTTGATCACAACGTCCGCCGTCCGCGGCAATTCGCTTTTGAATGTGGTTCGCATTCATGAGATGTAGCGTTTGGGTCATGGACGTGCCTATGACTCGTTCGCACGGTGGATCTTGGTTTGGGTCAGGCCGCGCAAATGCATCCAAGAGTTCTGAATTCGTTCGGTGTGTCCATAGCTGCATGGCTCGAGTTTCTTTGGGCATCCCATCGAATTCTTCGTTTTGAAGCGTTATATCCGAGATTGCGTCCGAGAGCACCTCGGCTTTCAGTCGCCTGCGGTAGTGCCTTGAAAAATTGCGAGAGTCAGCAGCATTTGATTCATTGGGTTGTGATGAGAGTGCATACACTTGGCTTGTGAAGATGGTGAGCAAGAGTTTTTTGGGGTCAAACCCCACTTCACGAAAATGGGATGCTAGCGCCGAAAGCAAGGCATCATTGCTGGGCGGATTGGTCGCGCGGAGATCGTCGACCGGCTCGACAATTCCGACTCCGATCACTTCTGCCCAGATGCGATTGACTGCCGCGCGAGCAAAGTAAGGATTTTCTGCAGAGAGCATCCAATCCGCTAAGCTGACTCGAGGGTCTTGTTTGGGTTGTATTTGCTGGTCCATCCCCAAGAGCGCCTTGGGTGGTAGCACCTGATTGGTAAGTGGATGTTTGACGTCGCCATTTTCTTTTGCAAAAACGATCTCTTCGCCACCCGAGATCGGAGGCGAAAGGCCTGTACCCTTGAAACCTATTTTCGCAAAGTATGCCGCCATGCCATAAAAATCCGCTTGGCTGTAGACTTCAAAAGGATGCTGATGACATTTGGCACATTCCAACCGAACACCCAGGAAAAGTTGGCTGACCATTGTGGTGATTTCTTCGGGTTCACGTCGGTCTCGAAAGATGGTGACTGCGCCGTTGCGCCAAGTGCTTCCCTGAGCGGTGACGATTTGACGCACGAAATCGTCATAAGGTAGATTCTTGCGAAATGCATCTCGTAACCAAGCGTCTAGACTGTAGGTGGCTTTGATACCAACGCGATAGGGATTTGGTCTCAATAGATCTGCCCATTTGTTCGCCCAAAAGTCTGCATATTCTGGGCGATCAAGGACGGACTTCGCCCATCGCGAGCGTTTGTTGGGTTCCGTATCAAGTTCATACGCTATCAGTTCTTCAGGCTTGGGCAATCTGCCAATTGCATCGAGAAAGAGTCGACGCACAAACTGGCTGTCGCTACAGGTTCGACTTGGTAGGACGTTGAGAGTTGATAATTTGCTATAGACCAATTCGTCAATGAAATTGTTGCGAGGCAAGGCCTCGTACTCAGCGTTAGGAACTGGATACGGTCGTGGGACCGCTGTGCTCCAGGTTGCGATCTTGCCCATGTACCTTGCCATGATGGTTGCTTCGCCAGGCAAGGCTCCCGCTTGCAATCTTCCATTAGTCGCGATCGAGACGATGGCAGGCTCATTCGACTGGAAGGCACACAATTGAGTTACGTTGCGAGACGAGCCATCGTTGTAGGTGGCTATCACAGTCAACGTCTCTTGTTCGAGCGCAATCATGGAATGTGGGTCGGGAGAGACACTGATTCGAAGCAGCTTTGGATCCTCGTCGGTAGTACGCGCAACTCCACCTTGAATCCATTTCAACAGCAATCGATACTCTTCGTCGGTTTCCGTAAAGCGAATGCCGCCGCCATGCGGTTGTTTGCCAGTCGCTTTGTTAAGTAGCAAACTCTCGTTTGGTGATGCGAAGGAAAGTCTACGGCCCCGTGAATTCTTGACAATGGCTTCGAAGTCCATGTTGGCGTCGAAGCCGAGGAGCGACAGAGCGAAACCATTTTGTCCGCGAGCTTTGCCATGGCAAGGACCCGCATTGCAACCCCGAGCCGTGAGTATAGGCTGGATATCGAGTTCGAATTTCAGCCCCGCAGCGGAGGTAGTGCTGTCGCTGACCGGTTCCGAACCGAGGCATGTCATTGCATGTAGTGCAACGAACCCGGCTAGAATAAAGGCGCATGGAATCGAAAAAGCTCGGCGAGAAATCATTGCAGATCCGAAAGGAGGGATTGCCATGGGGCAACGAGGATCCAACTAGTCGCATTGGACAAGCCAATTCCTCAGTTGCAATGATAGTAGAAAGACATCCATTTTGCAACTTGTTTAACCCGCGTAGCGGCGTGCCGGCCGAGTGGCGTGACTGACACTTCTAGGTTGATTTGCGTTGGCGACTGCATTTGCGATGGCGACTGCATTTGCTCCGCCCGCGTTCGTGGCTTGAGGGCCACGAACGGTTAAACGTAAGCTTAAAAAAATCGTTTCTTTGCGATTTGTGTAATCCGCGGCGTGCCAGCTAGTTAACTCTATTTCATTTTAGACAAGCACCACTTGCTAGTGGATTGCAACACCGGGTCGGTGCTAGTCGTGAATTCCTGAATAAACCGCTTTAAATCCGAGCGATTCGTGTTGGCAGCAGCGATCATGGCGTTGCGTTGCATCCCTTGAAGCTTGGTTCGCCAGAAGGGTGTTTTTCGGTAGCGACGTCGAAACGCGGCCTCGTTCATTGTCAACCAATGCTCTAGATTCGTCTTGTCAGCCAACTGCGAGGGTTGCAACTCCGTTGGCACAACCACGTTTCGTTTGCGGTTCCATGGACAAACCATTTGGCAGACATCGCAGCCAAAAACCCAATCGTCCATTTTCTCGCTTAGCTCGTCGGGGATCACTCCGCGATATTCGATGGTCAAATAGCTGATGCATTTCGAAGCGTCGAGTATGCGAGGTCCAACGAATGCGGAAGTCGGACAAGCATCCAAGCATGCAGTGCATGATCCGCAATGATCTGCTTCCAATGGATTGTCCGCGGACAGCTCGACGCTGGTTAGTAGGGCCGCCAAGAAAGAGTAACTTCCCTCCATTCGATTGAGCAACAAAGTGTTCTTGCCGATCCAGCCTATTCCGGCCAGTTGAGCAAAGTCTCGTTCAAGCAATGGTGCCGTATCCACCACACCACGATTCCGCGATTCAGGATACATCCTTTCGAGCTCGCTGGTCAGTTGGTTCAGACGATGTCGAATCAACTCGTGATAATCAACTTGTCCGGTTGCATAGCTACCGATCTTGCACTGAGAGGTGCTGGTGAAAGGTTGTTCAGGTTCCAGTCGACAAGAATCTTTACGTTTGGAGGTCAATGGATTCGATGCATAGGGCATCGCCAGCATAACAACACTGTTGCAACCCTCGAGCACGAAATCAGGGTGCTGATAGGCAGCGACTCGTTTGGGAATGTACGACATGTCGCCAGCGTAACCTCGTCGAAGCCATTCCTTCAACGGATAGAAACCCGGCGCTGCTTGTGCGCGAGCTACCCCGAAAAGGGAAAAGCCAAGAGCCATTGCCCGCTTCCGAAGTTGGTCTTTAGCGAGGACAGCCGCAATCATGAAATCAACGATGCAGTGAGCAAGTGCCACCTTCATCGCAATCTCTGCCAGCAATCTTGTATCTGTACCTGGCTACTTGCCGATAAAGGAAACTCCATAGTGGCATTGAGAAAGGGATATGCATCACAGGCGCTATCGGCCAAAGCATTGGAAGCCGCACTGAAAGGTATTTCACTGCGTAGGCTCCGCCATATTGGGCTCCAGAGGGAGTTACAATCCAGATCTGTTCCATCAATTGTTCGTACGTCAAATTGGGGTAACTCGTCGCAACCTCGGGATTGTGAAGGGAAACGAATTCGAGGCGATTGCGGCCATCTAGTCGACGCAGCATATTGATTTGAGACCGACAGAAATTGCATTGCCCGTCATAGAGAACGACGTCTTTTTGGATTTGTTCGTTCATGTCGGTCTCTCGGTTGGTGCGTTAGTTTAACTTGGAAGCAGAACAATCCAGCTGGACAAGCCTGCGGTATTTCTGACTCCCACCGGCTTGGAGGTTGCACAGCTTTCGGGCCTTGTATTTGCTCGCAATTTCGGGAGGGCGACGCTACTGCGGAGCCATGTCGCAAAAGCTCGGCAGGAGCCTCGCCCTCCCTCGGGCTCTTTGGCTACCCTACTTCTCTACCTACGATTTTATCACCTTAATAACAACTTAGACCGCGTTTTTCGAATTTCCTGGCCATTTCATTACGATATGTGGCCCAATGATCGGAACGTCAAAAATCTCCCCCGACTGGATCCAGCCTTGTCGTTCGTAGAATCCAATTGCGGGAGATCTCGCATTGCACCACAAGGTTTTGACTTCAGAAATCGCTATATTCTGTGCGGTTTCAACCATGAGTCCCCCAATTCCTTTCCGCTGCCAGTTGCTGGCAACCGCCATACCGCGTAGTTGAATTTCATCCGAATCGTCAAATAACAAGGTTGCACAAGCTATGAGAGCTGCATCGGAAAATGCGATCAAGTGAATTGTCGATGGATTCTCGTCACCTGGGAACATAGTGCCAGCGATGGGCATCCCCAGCGGTTTGCGTAGGATTTCGTATCGCAAGTCCCTGATGCGTGCGATTTCGTGGTCGCCAAGCGATTGCTGGATCACGATGGGTCTGCTCATTCTGTCCCCCTGACTGTAACTCTATGGCGGATCATGTTATTCTTAGATCACACATTCCTTCCTTCGACTCCCAAACTTTGGAGACAATTTCAGCATGGCCAGACCTGTCACGTTGTTTACCGGCCAGTGGGCCGATTTGCCCTTTTCCAAGATGACTCAGCTTACCAAAGAATTCGGCTACGATGGCATCGAACTGGCTTGTTGGGGAGACCATTTTGAAGTTCAGAAAGCGAATTCGGAGCCAAATTACTGCGATGCGAAACGAGC
>JANLUJ010000009.1:0-5460 GCA_031363425.1 Pirellula sp. | reverse complement strand
GAATTGCTGCGTTTGGCATTCAGCTTGAACGTACGGTGACCGTGGGCAAGCAGTAGTCCCCTGTGCAACGCTAATTCCAATCGGTGGCACTAGCTAGGCGATCGAAAGATTGAATTGTACCGCAGTAGCCAACGTTGATCTTGACCTGCTCACTGTGTTCCGCGTTGAACAATCGCCGTAAAGCGATTGTCGGTTACACGCCTCAGTGACGCTTGTATTGACAACCGCAATGACATATCCTAGTTCTGTCTCGAAATCGTTTTTTCAAATGAACTGCGATTGGAGACAGTTTTTCGGCAGACTAAAAGAAGAGCAACCTGGCTGTATCAGGCGGCTCGTTTGAAGGTAAACCGATGTGGCGAGAACCGTTTTACGGTAGATGGCTACATCGGTTTTTTTTTGTGCACTTATTCCGGTAGAGTTGCTCGTTGTAAACGGAAAAGCAACTATCACACTCAGTGGACGCTTGAAGGAATTTCCATGACGACGAACCCATCTGAACCGAAGCAAACGCCGTCGGAAACACAAGCTCTGGCGAATGGCACTTCGATCGCATGCGACGAGAAGGTCCCCGCGGCGTTCCCAATCGTTGGAATTGGCGCCTCGGCAGGCGGGCTGGAGGCGTTTGCTCAGTTGCTAAGAGCATTGCCATTAGACACTGGGATGGGTTTCGTCCTAGTGCAACATCTTGATCCGGATCATGGAAGCGCGTTAACGCAGATCCTTTCGAAAACAACTTTGATGCCTGTCTGCGACATCGTGAACGGCCAGTCGGTCGAGCCCAACCACGTCTACATCATTCCACCGGACACTAAACTCAACATTGCAAATGGCGTATTGAAACTTCAGCCGCGACCGAAGTCGCGAACTCCCTATCGGTCCATCGACTTGTTTTTTGAGTCGCTGGCGGTTGACCGACGCGAGCGGTCGATTGGCGTTGTACTTTCAGGGACCGCTACTGACGGCACGGTAGGTTTAGAAGCAATCAAGGTTGCAGGTGGAATCACCTTCGCGCAAGACAGCACCGCCAAATTCGAGTCGATGCCGCGCAGTGCAGTGGCTGCAGGTTGCGTTGACCTGGTTCTCTCGCCGAGCAACATTGCTGCTGAAATTGCCAGGATTGCGAAGCATCCTTGCATTGCTGGACAACCACTTCAACTCTCCACCCAAACGCAGGTGGACGGCGAACGATCGACTGCGCACCAATTCAATGACACGCCGATTCAAACGGACGAAAGCGAATTGCTTGGCAGTGAAGTTACGAAGACAGAGGGAGACACGGGCTCCGACGGTTATTCGAAGACGCTGTTGCTTTTGCGCAATCACACTGGTATGGATTTTTCGCTCTACAAGTCCAGTACTATTCGGCGGCGGATCGCACGACGCCTCGCAATCAGCAGAAGGGATTCACTCGACGATTACGCGACATTTCTTCGTGGCAACACAAAGGAACTTGATGCGCTCTACGCTGACGTGCTTATCAACGTAACAAGCTTTTTTCGCAACGCTGAGGTATTCGAAGGACTTCAACGTGAGGTTTTCCCAAAACTCTTGCAGCAACTGGGCGATGAGCCTATTCGCGTTTGGATTCCAGGATGTTCCAGCGGGCAAGAGGCGTATTCCATCGCCATCGCATTTTTGGAGACGTCGGAGAAGTCGCCACGCGGACGCAATCTTCAATTGTTTGCTACCGACCTCAACGAAAAGTTGTTGGAGAAGGCTCGTTTGGGTCTTTACCCCAAAACCATTTCGGACGAGATTAGCCCTGAGCGTCTCAGCCGATTCTTTTTCGAGGAGCAGGGAGGTTACCGCGTTAGCAAGTCGTTAAGGGAAATCGTTGTCTTTGCAAAACAAAATCTTTTTGTCGACCCACCCTTCTCAAGAATGGACTTGATAAGCTGCCGCAACCTTATGATCTATCTAGGGCCGAGTCTCCAAAACAAAGCAATACCCACGTTTCACTATGCGCTCAAACCGAATGGGTTTCTGCTTCTTGGAGCGTCGGAGTCTATTGGTAGCTTTACGGAACTGTTTGAACCGATTGATAAAAGAATCAAAATCTATACGAAGAAGGCTGTACCAACTCCTTCGTTTCATATGCCCGCCAGCAGTAACCTATCGCAGTCGGTTTACCGTGGGCTTCGCGAATCCGCTCCCCTGGCGGGGCTGCCACTGCCGCCACGGACCATGGATGGTCTTAGTTCCGAAATAAGAGCTCAACGCGAGGCCGACCGAATAATCATCAATCAATTTTCTCCACCAGGAGTGCTCTGCAATGGAGACCTACAAGTTATTCAATTCCGAGGTTCAACGAGCGAATATCTCGAGCCGCCTGTGGGCAAAGCGAGCTTTAACCTATTGAAGATGGCGAAAGAGGGGCTGATGCTGCCGCTTCGCGCGGCCATGGAAGAATCAAAAAAGGAAAACAAAACAACGCGACGGGAAAACGTCCGAATGAACCATAACGGTGAGTCCCGGGCCGTAGACTTGGAGGTCATCCCGCTCAAGAACTTACCCAATGCCTGCTACTTGGTTCTTTTTGAAGACTCAAAAATTGCCCTCCAAGTACCGCGTGCCGAACTGCAGCCCAATAATTTAGCAAACGAGACAGAGGAAGCAAGCCGCATCAACGAGTTGGAATCTGAACTTTCCGATTCCCGATCATATATTCACTCATTGCTGGAACAGCACGAATCGACGACCGAAGAGCTTCAGGCAGCCAGCGACGAGGTTCAGTCCGCCAATGAGGAGCTGCAGAGCATCAATGAGGAATTGGAGACTTCTAAGGAAGAGCTTGAGTCTGCAAATGAAGAACTGACCACCGTCAACGATGAGATGTCCCATCAGAACGTCGAACTCAATGTTCTCAACAACGATTTGGTTAACTTCCAAAACTCAGCCAAACTTGTCGTTTTGTTGCTGGGACGCGATCTGACAATCCGACGCTTTAGCCCGCAAGCGGAGAAGCATTTCGGATTAGTTGCCACCGACGTTGGGCAGCCTATTCGCCTTGTCCGGCACAATCTGGTTCACGCGGATGATGTAAAAACTCCGCTCGACTTGGAAGCTTTTTGTGTCGAAGTCATCAACACGGCGTCGGAACTGGACCGCGAAGTACTCGACAAAGCTGGGCAATGGTATTCCCTCCGGGCTCGACCCTACATTACGCTTGATAAAAGAGTAGACGGCGCAGTGTTGATGATGATGGAAATCAACGCGCTCAAGCAAAGCGAACAAGCCGTTGCGGCGGCTCGCGATTACGCCGAGAACACCGTTGAGACGGTGCGAGACCCACTGCTGGTACTGAATGCCGATTTGTGCGTCGAAAGTGCCAATCGTTCGTTTTACCGGGCTTTTCGTGTTGAGCCGTCGGAGACCATTGGCACCTTTATCTATGATCTGGGAAATCATCAGTGGGATATTCCCCGGCTTCGAGAGTTACTGGAAGAGATTTTGCCTCATAGCACTAGCATTGAGGCATTTCAAGTCGAGCACGATTTCGAGCAGCTCGGCCGCCGTATCATGTTGCTAGACGCTAGGCGAATTCTCGATCCGCAGAAAAAGACGAAACAAATTCTTATAGCGATCGAGGACATTACTGATCGCAAGGAATTGGAACAGAAGCTCAACGCCTCCGAGACATTATACCGCCGGCTCTTTGAAACGGCCAAAGACGGTGTTCTCATTCTCGACGCCGAAACCGGAAAAATCCTTGAGGCCAATCCCTTCATGACTGATTTATCAGGCTACCCAGTGGAGGAATTCATAGGCAAGGAATTGTGGGAGATAGGACTGTTTCGCGACCAAGCCGCCAACGCGTCTGCCTTTAAAGAACTGCAACAAAAGGGCTTTGTCCGTTACGATCACCTTCCGCTTAAATCAGCGTACGAACAACAGGTCGAGGTCGAGTTTGTTAGCAATGTTTACGAATGGGATCATCGTCGCGTGGCGCAATGTAACATTCGGGACATAAGCATTAGAAGTCGATTGGAGAAACAGACTCAAAAGCAGGCAGCCGAACTGTCTGACTTGCACCGTCGCAAAGATGAGTTTTTAGCTATGCTCAGCCATGAGTTGCGTAGTCCCCTTGCGCCTATCTCCAATGCAGTGGGATTGTTGAGTCTACAGAAGGGAAGCGAGAATCTGATACAACAGCAAGCCCGCAATATTATCGAACGGCAATTGAAACACATGCAGCGACTGGTAGATGACCTGCTCGAAGTGTCCCGCATTACCACGGGGCGAGTGCAGCTTCGTCGCGAGAGGGTCGTAGTGAGCCGCATTGTGGAAGGCGCAGTAGAGACTGCTCGACCGCAAATTGAGGATCGACGACACCTATTAACTGTGTCAATACCACCAGAACCGATTTGGTTGAACGCCGACGTTTCAAGGATGGAACAAGTTCTCGTGAATCTTCTGACGAATGCAGCCAAGTACACTGGCGATGGTGGGCATATCTGGGTGACAGTTCATCAAGATGGAGAATGGTGCGTTCTACGAGTGCGAGACAACGGAGTTGGGATATCGCGAGAACTTCTCCCTCGCATTTTTGATTTGTTCACGCAAGCCGAGCGTTCTTTGGACCGGTCGCAAGGCGGGCTTGGTATCGGTCTGGCATTAGTACAGCGTCTTACGAACCTGCATGGTGGAACAGTAGTGGCTGAAAGCGAGTTGGGCCAAGGCAGCGAGTTCATTGTGCGATTGCCGGTCTTGCTCACGGACGGCCTCCCTACAAAGCAATCGACGGCGGAACCGACTCAATTGCCAGCACGATCGCTTAAAGTGCTTGTGGTCGATGACAACGTGGATACCGTTTTGAGCTTCTCCATGCTTCTGCGTGCATCGGGCCATGATGTCCATACGGCCCATGATGGCATGGAGGCTGTGGACGCAGCTCTCGAATACAAGCCTGACGTAGTGCTGCTAGACATTGGACTACCTGTTCTAAACGGTTATGAAGTGGCTAGACGGATTCGCCTGGAACCAACGCTAGAGCATGTAGTCTTAATCGCATTGACAGGCTACGGTCAAGAAGCGGATCGGCGGACGGCGTTGCAAGCGGGATTCAATCATCACTTGGTCAAACCAGCCCGTCTTGAGCAATTGCAAAAAATTCTGTCCACGGTTGAAATTCGTTCAAATTAGAACCGCCATGGTAGAGCAGGTGTCAACACGTTGTTCTCAACTGCTCAACGCCGTATACCACGTCATCTTCGCAATGACCGCCAACCACTATGGTTGACGCCATCTACTTTACCAACGCGGATTGCATTCCATCGTAGTCGCGCTTCATGAATTGGCGCTCGCGCTTGTATTCGATGTGAACCGAATAGAGCACACGTATCGACGATTGATAGATACATCGACATTGCTCGATCTTGTTTCCCTCTGACAGCGCATCCAGCAACGCGAATTATTTAACACCAAAAAATTCGACACTTCCCGCTTAACGCCACCATG
>JANLUJ010001354.1:0-4076 GCA_031363425.1 Pirellula sp. | reverse complement strand
ATGTTTGGTACGCGGTGAATCAGCGATTCAATGCGTTGGAACATCTCATTGGGTGTCGTGTACCCTACGGTATCGGGAATGTTGATGGTCGTAGCACCCGCTTTAATTGCCGCCTCAACGACACGGCATAGGAAATCGATTTCGGTCCTCGCAGCATCCTCGGCTGAGAATTCGACGTCATCGCAGTAGGAAACGGCTCTTTCGACCCCGTTTACGGCCCGTGCAATGATCTCCTCCTGAGTCATTCTCAACTTGAACTCTCGGTGAATGGCACTCGTGGCCAAAAAAACGTGGATCCTTGCTTGCTTTGCTTTTTGCAACGCTTCCCACGCACGATCGATGTCACCGTCGTTACACCGTGCCAATCCGCAAATGATTGGTCCTCGAATGGTGGTCGCAATCTCCCGTACCGCTTCAAAATCACCGGGAGATGCGATTGGAAATCCAGCTTCCATCACATCGACACCCAAATTCGCTAACGCCTGAGCTACCTCTAGTTTTTCAGACAAATTCATGCTTGCGCCTGGCGATTGCTCGCCATCCCGCAATGTTGTGTCGAAAATCGTAATGGAACGTTCGGCTTGCGATTGGGATGAATTCGACATGAATAAACTTCTGGCGTAGGGATTTGAAAAATTGTGCAACCGTCTCCGTCTAGACATCGCATTTGAGCGGGAGGTTCGCAATGAGAATGCCGCGAATTTAAGCAGTAGCCTCACAAGCGTGCGTCTCCAAGATGTCCAGCCGGGGGAGAATGAGCGGCCAAACAGCTGAGTTATCCATAGCTTAGCGACATTGAACCGATTGTCATCCAGGCTTTTCGCACTTCTTTCCAGCGAAATGGAGTTTGGCACAAACATTGCATTCTAAATAAAACAACGAGTTTTTGCCTGTTTGTTGGGCAAAGACTCTGTTCTACCCAACGTCGACTGAGTGGCGGAGTGTCGAGGAAGCAATTTCGCGCCTCCACGCTCTCGATGTTTTGATTTAACGCGTTGCAGCCATTTGGTTTTGCGTCGGTACGCCGACTGCAGAGGTACCCCATCGGCCTGTTCGTAGTGTCCGCCTCACTGCAACAGGCCGGGGTATTTCTCTCTTTCTAGAATTAGTAAGCGTCGCGTTTCAAAACCACGAAGATCGTTTTAAACAGAATCTTAATATCCATCCAGATGGACCAATCTCGGATATACCGATGGTCAAGCGAAATGCGGGCTTCCATCTTTTCTACCGTATCGGTCTCGCCTCGGCTGCCCTCAACCTGTGCAAGTCCCGTTATCCCGGGCTTGACCTTATGCCGCATCATGTAACCACGAATTAGTTTCCGAAAGTGTTCATTATGTGCATTCGCATGCGGACGCGGCCCCACCAATGACATCGAGCCAAGTACAACGTTGAAAAGCTGTGGAAGCTCGTCCATGGAAGTCTTGCGAAGGATTGCTCCAACAGGAGTGATTCGGGGATCGTTCTTGGTAGCCTGCTTTACTATCGGCCCGTTGTCGCAAGTGTACATCGATCGAAATTTCCAAACCAAGATTTCCTTCCCATCTAAACCATATCGTTTTTGACGAAAAAAAACGGGCCCAGCCGATGACACTCTCACCAATAAACTACAAATCAAAAGTAAAGGCGAAATTAGAACAATGCCAACCAAACTGATCGACAAATCCAATGCCCGTTTGAGCCAACCGTCGACGCCGTACATGGGTGATTCAAAAACGCTAACGACCGGCAACCCACCAACGTGGGTCCAACGCGAGTGTAACAGCTCAAACACAAAAAAATCAGGAACGATGTACGCCGATGCCGTTGTATTCGCAAGACGATCGAGAACGGACTGAATCCGTTTCTCGGCTCGCATTGGCAATGTAATTAAGACTGTGTCAATTTCTCCCGTGCCGATCATTTCCAATAGCTTGTCGCAGTCACCAACGAAAGGCGGCATGTTCTCAGAAAGATCAGATCGTCGGCCTTGTCCACGATCATCGAAAAAACCAACAATCTTAAGCCCACTGTCCGTCGATATTGTTGCGTTGAGGGCGATCTCTTGCCCTAACCTGTTAGAGCCGACAATTGCGGTCTTGCGCACTCCGTATCCATGACGACCAAGTGATTCAAGAATGCTTCGAACGCACATATGTGTGCATAAAACGAATAGTCCACCAATGAAATACCAAGCGCAAATCGATGACCTGGAAAAGGTATCCGATGTCCGGGTGAAAAGCCCAATTGCAATGAGGCAAAAATACGTAACCGTCCAAGCGGCAGTTGCCAATCCAACCTCATGGTCGGCCGAACGCCCGCGTCCTGGTTTGTACATGCCAAACAATTCACCTATCAAAAACAACAACATGCAGGCAACCAAGCTGCATATGGTTGTTGACTGGTTCATTGGCTGTTGCGTCAGCCATTGAACCAGCGGCAATGTCAAACAAAGCACGATGGAATCAACAACATGCAAAACGGTTGGCAAGACGGAGCGAGTCGTTCGAATGTTCGTGTGGGACATGCTAAGCAACTTCGGCGTAAGGAACTTGAGAAATAACTGATTCAATCGCTTCAACCGTCAAAACAAT
The DNA here is from genome assembly GCA_031363425.1 of Pirellula sp. GTDB lineage: Bacteria > Planctomycetota > Planctomycetia > Pirellulales > Pirellulaceae > JBKCUI01. Next base: position 1,503 of record JANLUJ010001354.1, on the reverse strand, counting down.
GGATGACTGCGAGAATCAACCGGGAACGGTAGGTCGCCGTTTGGGATTCCACAAAGAAGAAAATCCAGAATTCGGGATCGGGCTTTGAACCTTTCCCCCCATAATCCCTACTTTCCCGAAAGAGCGATTTCTTCATCGGAAACAGAACTTATGCTCTGCTCGAACCGATACCCGGAGAACGTATTTGAGTCGAGTTTGCGTCGGGAACGAGTCAAAGCATGCCAGAATCTCTCAGTATTATTTTCCCCGTACGGGATCGTCAAGCACAGGTCAAGCAGCGAGTGGAAGGGCTTCTCGAATTGCTATGCGAATTGAGTCAGGACGTACAGTTGATCGTCGTTGATGACAAATCCGACGATGCGACGCCAGAAATTCTCGATGATTTGCGACGAAAGTACCCTCAAGTCAATGTTGTTCGTAACATGAATTCGGTTGGACCCGCACAATCGGTTGAATCGGTTCTTTGTCTTGCCCGAGGCGATTTCATCTTTCTTCATCAGTCCTATGAACCAATCGACTTTGAGGAAATCTTGCAGTTGTGGCAATTGAGAAAAGATGAGCAACTCGTTATTGCACGTGCTGCAACCCGAGTACGCAGAATCGACCAACAACTGCTTCAACGGCTGCATGAGTGGGGTCGCAAACTCGAAGAACACTGGCCTACTCCCAGGACCGTTGTCAATGGCTTGCAAATGATGCGGAAGGATGCCGTAAAATCGCTCTCCAAGGTAAAAGATACTGCGGAAGACCTAGAAGTTACACACCAGTCGCATCGACGAATCACCGCGCCCAAATTCATCCAATCGACACCAGCGTCCACAACCAAAGCCGAGCTGCGTTAGCACGACGCGCGCGGTGGTGACGGAATGGAAACACTAGTTTGCGCGCTTTCGCGTCGTGTTATGGATTCACTAGCTTGCGCGTCGTGCTATTGAAACACTAGCTTGCAAGCAAGCAGGATGCTATAGGATGATGGGACGCATAGGGATGCAAAGTAGCGGGATGGCCAGTGAGACTACACCAATGATTTGACGTGGCAAGCCCAAAGGGACGTCATCGTCTCGGCTAGGCGGGTGAGCGATTCCCATCATTGGTATCAGCAGCAGCATAACGATGTATTCTGGCTGGCCAAAGCGGATACTCGTATAGGTGACGTATCCTATGCAAGACAGGTAGGTAAGCCAACATACCAATCGCGAACGACGACCCATCAACCCGAATATGACATGGCCGCCATCGAGCTGACTGATTGGAACCATATTGAGCCCGGTGACTAAGAATCCAACCCAGGCGGCCATGAGCATTGGGTTCATGGCTTCGTTGCTTATGCTTTCTGCCCGAATCATTTCGCGATTGCCACCAGATTTGTTACTTGTAGCCAACTGAACCGGAAAGATCTGTGATAAGGCCTGAATTGCGATCGGCTGACCAAAGTGCACTGGCTGCCCTCTGGTCTGAGGCGGTTGTCCATACAAGGTCGTTCGCGACCATCTGGTTTGGCCT
>JANLUJ010001322.1:0-2207 GCA_031363425.1 Pirellula sp. | reverse complement strand
AACGCGAAAACACGCAGCGAACGAGCTGCCAACTTAAGAGTCGAACGCTATCCATGGCGACGGCTGTTCGAACGCGTCACTTCGATGGATGCGTTGGCACGCTTGGGATTGGCGATTGCAGCTGCTGCCATCTTGACTATTTTTGTTCGAGGGTGGGAGCCGCCGTTCGCCTATCGAAAGGGCTATATCCCGCAACGCGCGATCCTCGCCCGAATTGCGTTCAAGGTAGTCGATGAAGTTAAAACGGATGCATTGCGCATTCAAGCCAGCCGCGAAGTACTTCCCATTTATGAGAACAACAAAGAACCCATCGTACAATTGCGAGGAGCCGTTAAGGATGCTCTGTTTGCGGTACGAGAAGCCACGGACACAACCCTTTTAACAAAAAAACAGCTCGAAATACTTGGAACGTTGGGTGTAACCGTCTTGAATCCCGACGAAAAACCGGTAGGCAATGAACAAGCGTTGCTTGCCATTCAAAAGACGTTAGCGACCGACGCTGATATATCGCGTTTTGACTCTAGTATGCGTGAAGTGCTCGATCCGATCGAGGAGATAGGGTTGATTCGTTCGTTGGCGCACGACATTGAACAAGGTAATCAACGTTACATTCGCGTCATCAAAGCTGGCGACGAATCAAAGAGAGTCGAAGCGGAAGTGCAGCGTATACGAATCGCGGAAGTTGCGATCACTCTGCGTGGTTCGCTTGAACGCGAGTTTCGAAATCAATTCGGAACGCCGGAAGCCTTGCTTCTTGCAGACATGGTGCATAACTACCTGGCCGGCAGACTTCCGGAAACGCTAACTCTACGGCAAGACCTAAGTATTCAGGCAAGATCGGAGGCGGTTTCCAATGTTAAGCCGTCGACCATTTCTTATGATCCATCTTTTGGCGCTTTGGTTCCGCTCGGTCGCATCCTGGATCAAAAAGAGTTGTTGCTTTTGCGAGCGGAGCACAAAGCGTACACGGAGAATTTGAGCACGCGAGAAAAGGTCCAGCGACTAGCCGCGTTTGTTGGTTTGATCACAGCTTTGTATATGCTATGTGGCTTTTTTATCTTTCAATCGCTTGACAGGACATTGGTAACCGAAACGTTGCGACTGTTGCGCATCCTTACGCTTTGCGTGACTTGCGTTATGCTAGCCGTATTGGCATCTATGGACCCATTTCGCGCCGAAGTCATTCCGATTACCCTGACAGCGATCGTCTCGACCATCGCGTACGGAAGACCTACGGCATTGATGTTGATGGCCGCAGTTGCAATGTTGGTTGCATTTAGTACTCGCGTAGATCTTTCCGAGTTCATTACCCTTGCTGCCGCCGCGGCGGGCTCTATTTTGCTCTGTGGTCGCATTCGCACGCGAACACGGCTAATCTATGTTGGCGCCGGCGTATCCGTGATTGTGTTTATGACCGTCTTGGGCTTGGGGGTCATGACGGGGCAAACCGGCGGCGTCGTCACCGATGGACCAGCGGTCAGTAGTTTCCAATCATCGACCTCATCGATTTTTCCGATGCAGTTGATATCGGAGGCCACTTGGCAAGCGGTATGCATTTTGTTGTGTGGACCTCTAATGACTGGCTTGTTGCCGTTTGCAGAGAAATTGTTTGATGTTCAGACCGATTTGAGTTTGCTGGAACTGAGCGATATGAGTCACCCGTTGTTGCGCCAGTTAGCTCAGCGTGCACCTGGAACATACAACCACAGTATTTCGGTAGCAGCCTTGGCGGAGTCAGCGGCCGAGAGCATCGGCGCGAATGGGTTGTTGGTTCGCGTAGGCGCTTGTTTTCATGACATTGGGAAAATGTTCAAGCCGAATTACTTCGTTGAGAACCAAACCCCTGGTACGAACCGACACGATACATTGCAGCCAGCGATGAGTACGTTGGTTATCATTGCGCACGTCAAGGACGGGGCTGACTTAGGCCGCCAGCATCGACTTCCGACTCCAGTCGTGGACTTCATTGAGCAGCATCACGGAACTACCTTAGTAGAATATTTCTACCGTTTGGCAACGAAGAAGAGCGAGCAGGATCCGCACGGCGAAGAGATATCAGAAACATCATTTCGCTATCCAGGACCAAAACCGCAAACCAAGGAAGCTGCAGTGCTCATGATGGCAGACGCAGTGGAAAGCGCTTCGCGAGCACTTGTCGAACCGACGGCATCGCGATTGCAAAACTTGGTTGAGCAAATCGCCATGAA
>JANLUJ010001213.1:0-2323 GCA_031363425.1 Pirellula sp. | reverse complement strand
AAGCAAAATAACTAGCAGGACAAGCCTCCGGTATTTTGAACACTAGCGACTTGGCTAACTACCTTCGATCGATTGGAAGCCAACGGCGTGCAGTTGGACCGATATACTCTGCAGATGGCCGAATCAGTCGGTTGTCAGCCCTCTGCTCAAAAACATGAGCCGCCCAACCTGTAATGCGAGACAAAACGAACAATGGAGTGAACATGGGCGTTGGGATTCGCAGGCAATGAAATGCCGATGCGCTATAAAAATCTAAGTTGGGAAACATCTTTTTTTCTCGACGCATCACTCTTTCTATTCTCTCGGAAACGGAGTAGAGGCGTTCTTTGCCAGTAGCCTCGCAAAGTTGTTTCGACCACCGCTGAATGATGTCCGAACGGGGATCGCATTGTTTGTAAACGCGATGCCCAAATCCCATTATTTTCTCTTTCCTAGCGAGCATTGCGACCAGACTTTTTTCGGCCTCATCTGGGTCATCAAATCGCTCAATGAGCTCCATCGCCGCTTCGTTCGCGCCACCGTGGAGTGGGCCTCTTAGTGCCCCGATGCCAGCTGTAATGGCAGAGTGAAAATCCGACAACGTTGACGCAACGATGCGAGCCGTAAAAGTCGATGCGTTGAATTCATGTTCTGCATATAGGATCAAGGAAACATCGAATGCTTTGCGATGCAACTCGTTCGGGGCATTGCCGTGTAACATTTGTAGGAAGTGCTCAGCAATGGACGCAGCCTCCAATTCAACTTGAATGCGTCGTCCAGTATGCTTAAATTGATACCAATAGACCAAACTCGACGGCATGCATGCCAAAAGCCGTTCTGCCGCAAGGTATTGATCTTTGAAATGCACTTCAGGTTCCAATGCCCCAAGAACGGAACATGCGGAACGCAGCACATCCATGGGATGGGAGGTTAGCGGCAGCTGTTCTAACACCGTTTTTAGTGGCGTTGGGATTCCTCGCTTATGTTGCAATCGAACGTTGAAGCTATCCAGTTCATGAGACTTTGGTAACTCGCCATAAAGCAAGAGATAGGCCACCTCTTCGAATCCAGCATGTTCCGCCAAATCCTCAATGGAGTAACCTAGGTAAGTTAGTCCGACACCGTCGATGCCAACCGTACTTAGACGGGTCTGTCCGGCAACGATCCCCTCGAGCCCACCGCGGTTTACTTTGTTCATTGTTTAGACCTCTGCTGATCGACGCGATGTTCCGCATTCAAGTAATTTAGCACTTCGTAAAGCTCATCCCGAGTTTGGAGCAGTTGGAGTATCGACGACTGCGAACCCTCATTTCGAATCGTTTCATAGGTCGTTCGGGCAGCAGCATTCATGGCTCTAAAGGCGGTTAACGGATAAAGCGCCAATTGCACGCCTACCGATTGGAGTTGGGGTAACGTGAACGACGGCGTTCGGCCGAACTCGGTCAAGTTCGCCAATACTGGTACTTGTATGGACTCCGTAAACCGTCTGAAGTCAGCTAGTGTTTCTATGGCCTCCGCAAAGATCATGTCAGCCCCTGCGGCCACATAGGATTGAGAACGTCGAATGGCTGCATCGATTCCTTCGACACCAACTGCATCCGTACGCGCCATGATGACGAAGTCAGAATCAATACGGCTAGCGACAGCCGCCCGTATTCGGGCTTGCATTTCTTCTGTTGTAACGAGTTCTTTCCCTGGTCTATGCCCACAACGTTTTGCAGCAACTTGATCTTCCATATGAACGGCCGCAACACCAATTCGTTCCAATTCTCGAATGGACCGTTCGATGGTAAGTTCGGTTCCCCAGCCTGTGTCAATATCCACCAATAGAGGCAGAGGACACGCAGCGGTGATACGAGCTGCATCCTCAACAACATCATTCAAACTAGTTACGCCCAGATCGGGTAATCCGTGAGATGCGTTTGCTACCCCAGCGCCGGAAAGATAGATGGCTTTGAAGCCTGCCCTAGCAGCTTGCATTGCAGAAATGGCATTGATCGCGCCGACTATTTGCAATGGCATTTCCGTTTGTAGCAGTTGTCGGAAACGCATTCCTGGACTGGTTTTAGGCATCGACGATTTTCCTAAAGCATTGGAAAAGAAAGGATTTCCAATCTTCCGCGATATTTGAATTCCACGCAAGTCGTGGCCGACGCTGCCAGCGTCGGTTCGGATGCTGGCAGCATCCGCCACGATATGCGGTTCGGATGCTGGCAGCATCCGCCACTGGACCTACCTGGCGATTGCGCTATTGTGGTAAACTAAATCAACGCATGTCACATGCGGCATAAATGGGCGAAAGAGTTCTTCAGAGGTTTCTTTCAAAAATCGGATTTACAACATG
>JANLUJ010001202.1:0-4861 GCA_031363425.1 Pirellula sp. | reverse complement strand
CAATATTCTGAACGATCATATCGACCGTTACCTTGCGGTCTGCTAGTCGCTTGAAAATTTCGAAACTAGTTCCTGGTTTATCGGGCACTCCAAGAATCGTGATACGCGCCTCATCTTTGGTGAGTGCTGCCCCGCAGACCGGAACCGACGCGGACTCTGGGTCCGATACAATCATGGAGCCCGGCGCATCCGAAAAGCTACTTCGCACACGAATTGGCACATCGAACTTCTTAGCGAATTCGATAGAGCGATTGTGCATTACACCTGCTCCGAGACTAGCTAGCTCCAGCATCTCGTCGTAGCTGATCTGTCCCATCTGCCTCGCTTCCGGCAGCAACCTTGGGTCGGTAGTGTAAACGCCGTCTACGTCGGTGTAGATCTCGCAAGCGTCCGCCCTCAAAACTGCTGCCAACGAAACAGCTGTCGTATCGCTACCGCCACGGCCAAGAGTCGTGATGTTGAGATCGTCGTCGACTCCTTGAAAGCCGGCCGCAATCACAATGTTTCCCTCATCGAGCAAGCGTCTAATCCGCTCAGTGGAAATGGTTTTGATGCGCGCCTTGGTAAAGGAATTGTCGGTGCGGATCCCCATCTGAGCGCCTGTCAATGAAACGGCCTTGTGGCCAAATCGATGCACAGCCATCGCCATGAGCGCCACACTAACTTGCTCGCCGGTGCTGAGCAGCATGTCCATCTCGCGAGCAGGGGGCTCTTCGTTAACCTCCTTGGCCAAATCGATGAGGTGGTCCGTATTGTGTCCCATGGCGCTGACTACCACCACGACTTGATTGCCCTCTTGTTGAGCGCGAATCGCTTTACGCGCGGCCGCTTGGATTTTCTCCGGTGTCGCAACGCTTGTCCCACCAAACTTTTGAACAATCAATGGCATTTCTGATCCTTAACAGGTTTCTCTCAACCCTCGATGGTAACACTCTAACGCAATTCGCCTCGCATCAGTTTTGGAATCAAATCCCATCCATGTGGATAAGATAATCCAGAACTGGCAGCGGACAACTCATCAAATGTCGTACTTCCGTTTTGCAAGATTCCACTGCCGCAAGCTGCGAATGGTACCCAACCATACGAGTGTTTTTTAGTACTGACCGGAGTCGAGTGGTCTGGCATGACCAAAATACGATATTCACCTTGCTGTTTGAGAGCCTCATGAATTGGGGCAACGATATGACGATCGATGGACTCCAGTGCTTTGACTTTTTCATCGGCTCGCCCCTCGTGGCTCGCTTCGTCCGTCGCCTCGATGTGCACGCAAACGACATCGTAGGTTTTGAGGGCTTCAATGGCCGCCTCGCCCTTGCCCGCGTAGTTGGTATCCAAATACCCAGTCGCGCCCGAAACTTCTATTCGATCCCAACCGATCAAGGCGGCCAAACCTCGAAGCAAATCTACGGCGGTGATCATTGCACCGCGAACGTCGAAGCGTGATGCGAACGACTCTAGTTGCGGAGTTTTCCCCAGTCCCCAGAGCCAGAGGTTCGTTGCCGGGAGTTTGCCGCTGGCTACTCGAGCGAGATTCACGGGATGATCCGCGAACAGTGCCACACTTTGTTCCATTAAATTGCAAAGCAGATCGCAACCGGGTCCTTTAGGAAAGTCGCTTAGTACGGTTCCGTCCGTAAGGTCGTGCGGAGCGCTTGTTCGGGTATCAATCGAAAAAGGGGAGGGGTCACCTGACTTGCCGCGATAGATGAGCAAGTTTCGGTAACTCACGCCGTGAATAAATTCCAGCGATTCGTTCCCTAGCTTTTCCTGGGCGGTTCGAAGCAATGAAATGGCTTCGGCGGTGGAAATATGATCAGCCGTGAAGTCAACCATGACTTGATTTTGTACCGTGACCAAATTGCATCGGATGGCCCAGTCATTTGGTCCGAGCCGAATGCCTTGTGCGGCCGCTTCGATAGGTGCACGGCCCGTGAAATAGAGATTTGGGTCGTAACCAAGTAACGACATGTTTGCAACTTCGCTGCCCGCAGGAAAGTTCAGAGGGACATTGTCGCTCTGGCCCACCAAGCCGAGCCGAGCGATTTCGTCCATGGCAGGGATATTGGCATGTTGCAGAGGCGTCTTGCCTCCGAGCGATTCGACCGGATAGTCTGAACATCCGTCCGGGATGATGATGACCCATTTCATTGCTGAACGTCCTATGGAGTTTTTGATCGTGGTTCGTTGAATAGGTGGTTCTAACTTCGGTAATTGCAATCGAAGTTATTTGCCACCCTCGGTGACTCGAAGCTTGACGCATTCGTTACTGACGCTTTGCAACTTTCGAATTTCTTCGTTTGCTGCCGCGGCCGCTTTTTCATTGGCTTCGTGAGTCATGATGACCAACGGTACTTTGCGCGGTTGTTCATCACTGGTGGGTTCGTGTTGAATAATCGAGGCGATCGAGATGAGGTGTTTACCCAAAATACCCGTAATTTGGGAAAGCACACCTGGCTCATCGGCAACGAAGAATCGCATGTAATAACGTCCCGTCGTTTGATCGTACGGCAGCAGACCAATCTTCGACTCCCGATCGGACCATAACTCAAGCCTACGGAAAGTGATGTCCGTACGTCCCGAAGCCGTATCGATCATATCCGCAACGACCGCGGAAGCCGTCGGCATTTGGCCCGCCCCCTGCCCATGAAAGAACATGTCTCCGACAGCATCTCCCACGACCGTAACAGCATTGTAGGCGCCGCGAACTTCTGCGAGCGGCCTCCCTTTTCGAATAAGAGTGGGTGACACATGAAGCTCCAACCCATCTGGCCGCAACTGAGCCGTCGCGATGAGCTTGATTCGATATCCAAGCTCCGATGCGTACCTGAGGTCTTCCAGTTGAAACGCCTCGAGGCCACATCGATAGATATCGCGCCAACGCACCCGGACGCCGAATGCAAGATGAGCAAGAATCGCCAACTTCTGTGCGGCGTCGCTCCCATCTACGTCCATGGTCGGATCGGCTTCTGCAAATCCCAGTTCCTGAGCTAGCTTCAACGCAATAGCGTAGTCGGCTCCTTGCTCATCCATTTGCGAGATGATGTAATTGCTGGTTCCGTTTAGGATTCCACGCAACGAAAGAATTTGGTTGGCAGAAAAACACTGACTGATATTCGCTATGATCGGAATGCCACCGCCAACGCTCGCTTCGAATGCGATCGTCCTCCCTAGAGCACGCGCTCGATCGAACAACTCTTCGCCATGCTCTGCCAAAAGGGCCTTGTTTGCGGTTACCACATCCTTGCCCGATTCGAGCAATTGGAGCATGATTGTTCGTGCTGGTTCGAGCCCACCGACCAAGTGCGCAACGACTTCGATATCGCGATCGTTTAAGATCGTTTTCAAATCGTCCGTTAAAATTCCAGCCGGCAAATCGATATTGCGAACTTTCGCCAGATCGCGCACCGTCGCTTTCTCAAGCCACAATATTCGTCCGGCATGGCGGGCAAGCCGATCACCATGATCCAAAATCAAACGGGCCACACCGGTTCCCACGGTGCCCATGCCTACGATGGCAACCCTGGTTTTCTCCATGAACGATAGCAATCCTACGAGGTTTTTGAATTTCCAAAAGGGAAATAGTAAACCATGACGACCAACTCGCAAACCACCCGATACGTCCCACGGTCTTGGTTTTGACGTCCACGAACAGCTCTTTAGTTGGCATTTTTCTGTTACTTCGCCTATACTCTTTCGTAGTCTAGGAATTACTAGAAGTCCTTTTCTTGAGGTGTGTTCATGCCAATTCAGAAACTCACTTGGCGCGATACGCGTGCAAATGATGTGTTCCCACTCTTTTTGAGCACGGTAATTCACACCACCTTTATTCTCGTCTTAGCAATGTGTGTTTCCGTTGACAGGGTTACAAACCCGTCGATCCTTGAAGCTTCTTTCGACGCCCGAGAAGATGGCTTTCTTGAAGATTGTAACACGACGATCTTTGGTTCTCACTTGGTTGAAGTTGAATCAGAAGAACAGTCTGCCCCATTTGGCCCAGAGGAAGACGTGCTTTCATTGGATCTACTTGCGGTGAGTGAAACTCACTTCGAGATGCCTACCCTTACTAAAGGTTCGCGGCAGTCTCTACCTGCGAATACCAAGATCAAAAATCGCCCAAGACCGGTACATCATGTTTATGCATCGAACAATAGTCCATCGTTGGACCAGAGCTCGTTCCGCTTTGGCGGAAAAAGCTCACCTGGATCTCGCAACATTGGATTTGGCCCCAAGTCTACACTGGAGGTGATCGTACCAGGCCTTGACCCATTAGGAAGCAGTGTGCTGAGCCAAGCGAACAATCTGTCGTTGACCGGTGGCGCCATGATGGTCAGCACCGCTAAGCCCGATCCGTCTCTCGACAATGTAGCCCTACGATTCGAGTACCAGGCGTCATCTATGGACGGCCGTCGATTGGTGGTCAATGCCGGCAAGCAGCGCGCAACGCTTTCTTTATACGATTGGGAGCTGCAACCGTTGGCTAGATTTGTGGACTCCGGGCATCATGGAGCTGTGAGTATCTATATGTTTGGGAACCATGAAAAAGTCTCGCTTGACGCTGCCTTTGAACAAACACTTCTTGGTCTCAGGTTTATTCAAGCCGATCTTATGCCGCGCGGTATCATCATGTCCCAAGAGTACTTGCCGCAAGATGAGCATGGCATCATTCTTGGACCAGGTGAATTGGAAAGGCTTTCTACTGATGAAGAAGTTGCATTGTCGGTGCGTGAACTCAAGCCTCTGATGGAACGTACCCGAAATGGTGCTCCCTTTTCGGTTTTGACAGATGCTAAAGTGCCCTTTACTTTCTCAATCGAAGGAAGCGAATTGCTTGTTTCCGGCTCACCCTATTTTTTCTTTTGGG
>JANLUJ010001201.1:0-5588 GCA_031363425.1 Pirellula sp. | reverse complement strand
CCCTATTTTGTCTTTTGGGAGCCTGCGAACAAGGGGAATCAAGTAGTTCCGAAAAAGGCACTAAACGATGCCTTGAAAAAGGCGTGGCCTCAGATCAAGCAGGCCAACCCATTGGTGATTGAATCGATGGAAAGGAGCTTTCGAACTGTGGCTCTCTTTCGATTTCAAAAGAAAAACTCACCGGAGAATTGGAACGAATTGATGCGACAACTGCGTTCCGTTTCATTGGTCCAGGTTCCAACACCAACGCTGCTGTCGAATTAGCAATTGTTGGCTCTCAGCTGGCATCCACCGCCGTCTGCTCCGGGGTAGACGGGGTTAAATGAAGCAGACTCGCGAGTTGTTTGAAGGTCAGTTGACCGCAATCTTCGCAAGGAGCGGCAAACGCTTTTGGTCCGATACAACTACACCCCCGGGCTTTTCGACCGTGATGGCAAAGACCGTCGGCGTGTCTACTCGTAGCTTTGCTCGGATTGGAACGATCGATTCCCCCGTGCTGGTGATATCGAATACACCACCGTCGACTGGTTTGTCGTCGCGAGATGGGTCGATGATCCAGAGTTGATACTGCTCTTTGGTTGCGTCGTTTACCGGTAGGCCACGGATAGTCATGTATCCTTGCTGAGATGCCGTGCTCCACACCACATCTCCAAGTTCATTGCCAATTGATTGATCTGGCTTGGTTGATTCCCATTTAGAACGAATGATATCCGACGCCGACGCAATGAGACTGTCTCGCTGACTTATCAAACTGACGTTCAGGTTTTTTTTGTCGGGAAACGGAATGAAAAGCACGTACGCGATCGAGGCAGCCACACACAGCCATGCCGCTATCTCCCTAATACGCATTGAGGAACGCGCAACGGTGGAGGTGTTGGCTGAAACTGACGTTTTGGAATCGGCGATGAAACCATCCGCCATGCTTTTGAGCCGCGACGACAATTCGGCAGGCATCGGCTCGCTTGGAACAGTTTTTTGGAATGTCAAGAAGGCTCTTGCAGCAGATTCCTCAGAACGTTCAACCATTGTTTGGAAAATCTTTGGGTCAACGGACTTGATTTCAAGCCGTTCCGCTTCGGATAGATCACCGAGCGAAAAGCCAGCTGCAAGTTCCTGGATTCGGAAGTCGGAGGTTGGAACTGAGCTCATGTTGCAGCTCCAGTTGTGACGACGGAAAACTTCTCCATGCATTGTCTTAGCTGGATAAGCCCCCGGCGTGCAAATGACTTCACCGACCCGAGGGGCATTTGCAACTCCGCCGAGATCTGTGAGTGAGATTTGCCCTCATGAATGGACCTACGCAGAATGTCCCGCTGGTTCGAAACGAGAGAATCGAGACAGCGCGTGGCCTTGGCCGCTTCGTCGATCAGCTCTGCCGATGTAGCGCCCGAAAGGTCTGGCTGCTCGTCGAAATCACTTTCTACGCTCGATGATTCCACGGTTCGTGATTGCTTTCGAAAGCGATCGATGAGACGCCTTCGAGCAATCATCGTGACAAAGGTTGTCTCCGCCGACTTGGTGGGATTGAAACGATCCGCCTTTTGCCACAGCTCTAGGAAAATTTCCTGAACTGCATCTTCCGCGTCGGCTTGGCTTGGCGAATAGCGTCGAGCCAAAGACCAGATCAAATTGCCGTAACGTTCGATGCAAGAATTGAGGGATTCGGGTTCGCGTCTAGCCACTTGTGCTAACACCGATTCAATCGATTGCAAGGGTGATTCATCCACATCTAGCATTACAGACCTTTTGCTCCAATTGCGGAAAGCGAATACGAAAACCCAGGGAGGCCTTAATTCTACGCTGATCGACAAGTATTGGATGCGATTTTTTCACTAACCGGGTTAATTTGGTGGGATAGATTGCGTCAAAACACATCTAAACCTTTGGCTAACGCAACGAAATTTGATTTATTCGGCTAATATAGAAGTCGTTCTTTCCCCTCTCAGGAGATTGAATAGCTGCATTATCACACTGTCCTCTTTGGGCGGGCGTGTTCAAACAAGTTATCCTTCCGGCTGGGCCTCCGCTGCATGTTTCATAACCTTTTTTTCCTCCGCATTGGGTGTCGTTGGCTGGGCATTGTTTTGCTCCTTTCTCAATGCTTGCCCGTTCTACTGTCAGCGGATCTAGAATACAACCGCGACGTGCGGCCGATACTCGCCGAGAATTGCTTCGCTTGCCACGGCTTTGACAAGGCCAAGCGGGAGGCCGGACTGCGACTTGATACTCCCGCCGGTGGCCTCGCTAAATTGGACTCAGGCGAAGTAGCAATCGTGCCGGGTAAGCCGGAAGAGAGCGAACTCGTTAAGCGAATACTTTCGAGCGATGATGCGATAATGCCTCCTCATGAGTCTGGCAAAAAACTAACCGATTCACAAAAAAAAATTCTGACTTCCTGGGTCGAGCACGGGGCAGCATACGACAAGCACTGGGCTTTCATCCCGCCCAAAAAAGTCCAACAGCCAACGGTTGTTTCAGTTGGAATTGCGCCTTCGAACCCCATCGACAACTTCGTTCTCGCACGACTAACTAAAGAAGGACTTGCTCCGTCACCAGAGGCAGATCCGATCACCTTTATCCGTCGTTTGAAATTGGATTTGATTGGCCTACCACCCACGATTTCCGAAGTTGATGAATATGTCGCCGCATTCAGCGTGAATGCTGATCTGGCTCGTCGCGAACTTGTAGATCACTTGCTCCGAAGCCCTCACTATGGAGAACGATGGGGCCGTTGGTGGCTAGACCAAGCTCGGTATGCCGACAGCAATGGCTACTCCGTCGATGCACCAAGGCAAATATGGAAGTATCGTGATTGGGTTATCGACGTCCTCAATCGGGATCTGCCCTTCAACCAGTTCACGATCGAACAAATTGCCGGCGACCTGTTGCCTAACGCTACCGAGGAACAAACCATTGCCACTGGATTTCATCGCAATACGCAGATCAATCAAGAAGGAGGCATCGACCCCGAACAATTTCGAATCGACAGCGTCTTTGATCGTGTCGCCACCACCGGAACAGTCTGGCTTGGACTTACCATTGGTTGTGCTCAATGCCATGACCATAAATTCGATCCAATTGAACAAAAGGAATACTATCGGTTTTTTGCATTCTTCAACAATCAAGAGGAACCCAACTTAACTATCTACGAACCGGAACTCAAAGCACCTGCATTGTTCGCGGAGCAAAAGGAATTGGAATTGTCGATAAACGACATCGTAACCAATGCATCGGACGCTATAAGAAATTGGGAGGAATCTCTCACAGAAGTGCAATCAAAGTCTCTTTCAAAAGAGATGCAAAAGTTGGTTTCCGGAGAAAAATCGAAACGAACCATCGCTCAATTACGAAGCCTGTACGCGATGGGACCAGGGGCATCGGATGAGCATTTTCGAACAATTCAAAGTCGATTGAAGGAAATCGAAAAATTGCTTTCAGCCGGGATAAGCACGATGGTGATGAGAGAGTTGCCCATACCGCGAAAAACGAATTTGTTTATCCAAGGTGATTTCACTCGCCCAGCCGATGAAGTCACTTGCGGTACACCCGCTGTGCTGCCGCCAATAGAAAACCCTGAAATGAAATTGAATAGACTCGACTTGGCGAGATGGCTCGTTTCGTCGAACAACCCGCTATCCTCACGCGTCATCGTCAATCGCGTTTGGCAACACTACTTCGGTCGTGGAATAGTCGAAACAGAAAACGATTTCGGATTGCAGGGCTCGCCGCCAAGCCATCCCGAGTTATTGGACTGGCTAGCGGTTGAGTTCGTCGAGCGCGGCTGGAGCCTAAAGGAATTGCATAGGCTTATTGTTTCCTCCAAAACCTATCAACAATCATCCGTGGATCGAGCTGATCTGAGGGAGAAAGACCATGGAAACTACTTGCTTGCGCGACAGCGACGAATGCGGCTAGAGGGGGAGATTGTTCGAGATGTGGAACTCGCTGCTTGTGGACTCCTGTCGTCGAAGATTGGCGGGCCATCTGTCTACCCACCCATACCGCAAGGGGTAATGGGCCAGGGACAGGTCAAACGGGAATGGAAAGTAAGTTCTGGTGAGGATCGCTACCGACGCGGACTGTATACGTTTGTCTACCGAGCCACACCACCGCCCTCGCTCAATGTCTTTGATGCTCCCGATGGATTTAGTACCTGCACCCGCCGAGTGCGTAGCAATACTCCATTGCAAGCCTTAACGCTAATGAACGATGCAGGATTTTTCGAATTTGCAAAAGCCTTGGAGAAGATTATTCGAGAGGAAGGGATGGAGGTCGCCTTCCGCAGATGTGCTTCGCGTCACCCAAGGCCTGTCGAACTCACGATTCTTCAATCGCTTGATCCACTTAGTGCAGCTCGAGCGCTGCTCAATTTGGATGAAACGGTAACCCGAGAATAATTGTCAGCTACAAGTTCGAATCAGCCTTTGACTCGAATAGGATTAACATGAATATGAGAATGAACAGCCATCATTTGCAACAACAGACGCGTCGTCACTTCTTCAATCAGTGTGGAGTCGGTGTGGGCTCCATTGCCCTCGCGAATCTCCTTTCAGGTGCGTCGCCAGAAACCGCTCCGGAAACTTCAAGCAATCCACTCGCGCCAAAACCTTCGCATTTCCCAGCTCGAGCGAAACGAGTCATCTACATGTTCATGGCAGGAGGCCCGTCTCAACTCGACATGTTTGAGCATAAGCCGATGCTCAATCAACTCAATGGACAGCCGATACCAAAAAGCTACCTGGACGGCAAACGATTTGCCTTCATGGATAGCAGCCACCGTACGAATCTACTTGGCACTCGACGAACGTTTCAACAATACGGTAACTGCGGAGCTTCCGTAAGTGACCTACTGCCATATACGGCCCGCATTGTGGATAAGTTGACTTTCATTCGCACATGCAAGACCGATCTTTTCAATCATGCACCTGCCAAACTCTTCATGAACACCGGTACTGGGCAATTCGGACGTCCCTGTCTTGGTTCATGGCTCACGTATGGTCTCGGGAGTGAATGCGAAGACCTACCTGGATTCGTAGTCCTTCAAAGTGGACCACGCGGACCACGCGGTGGATCGATTCTATGGGGGAGCGGCATGCTGCCAACAACGTATCAGGGGGTCCCGCTCCGAAATCAAGGGGAGCCAATACTGAATCTGACCACGCCTGACTCGGTAAGCGACCAACAGCAATTGCAAGTTCTCGAGGCGGTTCGCGAATTGAATGCGAAACGTTTGGCCGATACCGGTGACGAAGAGATCACAACTCGCATCAACGCGTACGAAATGGCCTATCGAATGCAAACCAGCGCGCCTGAATTGATGGATACGAGTGGTGAAAGCAGAGAGACGCTCGATCTCTACGGCATCAAAGATCCAAAGGAAGCGAGCTTTGCTCGAAACTGCTTGCTGGCAAGACGGCTAGTGGAACGTGGAGTGCGTTTCGTCCAACTTTACCATACCAATTGGGACCATCACGGCGGCCCAACCGAGAATCTCGAGGAGCACTTGCCATCGATTAGTCGGGAGATAGACCAATCGGGCGCAGCACTCGTTCTCGATTTGCAGCGTCGCGGTCTACTCGAGGACACGA
>JANLUJ010001171.1:0-8691 GCA_031363425.1 Pirellula sp. | reverse complement strand
CGTGTCGATGAGCGCCGCGACAAAGCGGAACGCAAGCAATACGACCGAGCCAAGCGAATGCTCGCCGCGAAAGAAAAGCGGAACGCGACCGCCTAGCCGATTTGCGACAAAATCCCTACTGGTTGACGTGGGCGCTTACGCTCGATGCAACGTATTGTGCATGAAGAACCGCGATCGATATGTGAACAATCTACATCGATTCCAGAATGGCTCGAAACATTCATCTTCAAACTGCTGTCCAAGAAAACCGGTGATCGTTTTCCCGATGCGATCACAGTTGCGACACTTCTCGAGAAAGAGATTGCCTATGCCGAGAACCCATTGCAGAACACGAAGCCGATTCGATTGGACTATGGCCAAATTGAAAATACACCTTGGGCGGGATGGTTAATTATCGCCGCTATTGCCATATCGATTGTTGCAATCGCATCCTTGGGAGTATGGCTAAAGCCGCCATCATTAGAAACGAATGGAGGTGTAGATGAAACCAACGTTGCAATCGCAAGTACTCCATCGCAAGCAACCTATCTTCCGTTGAACAACGATTGGCTAAACGACGAAAGTTTCGTCGAGGGCGAAGAGTCCATTCGCAAGCGGGCGGTCAAGCTGGAGCGCAGTTATCAAGGATCCGATCCGTTACCAATCCTGGATTCATTCGACCAAAACCTTCGTCGCCTCAAACGAGAACTTGATGCGTTCGAAAAGGCAAACCCCGGGGCGTAACCTAGACATCTGCAAGGGTTTTAAACTTGAGTCGAGGCTTACACCTTACACCTTACACCTTACACCTTTAGCCTTTAGCCTTTAGCCCTAAGCCTTAAGTCTTAAGTCTTAAGTCTTATTTCCCAACACCATTTCATTTCGCTTTACAAACAAGGAAAAAACATGAAACGCAAAATTGCTTTCGCACTCGTATCGATCGCGGCTGCCGGTGGCGCATGGAGTTGCATCACGTGGGGTCAAGACCCATTCGGTCCACTGCGAGTCGCACGCCCTTCCGTTTCGCGAACATTCAGCTCAGGTGGTGGTGCTGAAACAGTTACTATTGCAGGCACCGATATTGGACCAAACTTTGAAGACAATGTTGCAACGTTTGCCGGACAACTCAAGTCCGCAGAAGGTGCGGAAAAGGAAAGCATCCTAGCCAAGCTGAAGAGCGAAGTTGGCCAGCAATTTGATCGTAGACAAGACGCTAAGGGGAAGGAGCTAAAAGCCTTAGAAGAGCAACTCGCTAAGCTGAAGGAAATCCATAGCAGGAGAACACAGCAACGCGATCAGATCATTGCAGATCGAGTGCAACAGATTGTTCGTGATGTCGAGGGTTTGGGGTGGGGTACCGACTCAATTGATATGTCAAGGCTTCGCACAACCCAATCTTCGGACGACTTGTTTGTAGCCCCGGCGGCCGCATCAGCCGGTTGGGCCAGGCCGCCAGCAGACGCCGCAGGATCTCCTCGACGACCCGCAACTATTGAACCTCGAAGCCGTTAGAGTCAGTGTATCCGATGGTGTTTTTTTGAATCCCGCCGGCTTGACCGGCGGATCGTTCGGGCGTTATGGCTAGATTACGGAAGCAATTATTACGGTTTATGTCCCGCTGGGGCAGCCGGACCTACGTGGGTCAGCCTGTCCTCAGGCTGACAGGTCCATGTCCGGCTGGGATAGCCGGACCTACGTGGGGACCACTTGCGGGCTGGTCCTATCTGTTGAATGGGATAAACTGTGTAATCGAACTTGTCTCGAAGTACACGTTTTCCCTTTTCGCAGTTTGAAGTTGACATATGGGCCCAGTAAAAACCGCCATTTCTCCAACTCGCGCTGAAGATTACCCGGAGTGGTACCAACAGGTGATCAAGGGTGCGGATCTCGCTGAAAACTCCGCGGTACGCGGTTGCATGGTCATCAAGCCCTGGGGATACGCTATTTGGGAGAATATGCAAAAAGTCCTTGACCAGATGTTTAAAGACACTGGTCATCAAAACGCCTATTTCCCACTTTTTATTCCGATGAGCTTCCTTGAAAAAGAAGCCAAACATGTCGAGGGATTTGCCAAGGAATGCGCCGTAGTCACGCACCATCGGCTTGAGCCAGATGGGAAAGGCGGTCTGCGGCCGGCTGGTCTACTCGAAGAGCCGCTCATCGTTCGGCCAACGAGCGAGACCATCATTGGTGCGACGTATGCTAAGTGGGTTCAGTCCTATCGCGATTTGCCAATCCTGATCAATCAATGGTGCAACGTCGTGCGATGGGAAATGCGAACGCGTTTGTTTTTGCGCACCACGGAGTTCCTTTGGCAAGAGGGGCATACCGTACATGCAACCGCCGACGAAGCCATGGAAGAGACCAGTAAGATGCTCGAGGTTTACGCCGACTTCGTCGAAAACTACATGGCCGTGCCTGTCATTAAAGGCGAAAAGACTGCAGGCGAACGCTTTCCAGGCGCCGTCACGACGTTATCCATTGAAGCCATGATGCAAGACCGCAAGGCGCTGCAGGCAGGCACTTCGCATTTCCTCGGTCAGAATTTCGCTAAAGCGCAAGAGATCAAATTCCAAGACAAAAATGGCGAGGTGGCTTACGCTTGGACAACCTCGTGGGGGATGTCAACGCGATTGATCGGCGCTTTGATCATGACCCATTCCGACGACGATGGTTTGGTATTGCCGCCCCGATTGGCTCCTTCTCAGATCGTGATTGTTCCGATTTATCGCGATGAAAATCAAAAGACCGAGGTGCTGGACTACTGCAAGTCACTGAAGCAAGAGTTGGCAACGCAGATATACTCCGATCAAAAAATTCGAGTCGATATCGACGACCGAGACATGCGTGGTGGAGACAAGAAATGGTACCACATCAAACGGGGTGTACCGGTCCGAGTCGAAGTTGGTCCCAAAGACATTGCAAACGCGGCTGCCTTCGTAGGGCGACGGGATACCAATCAAAGTCAGTCCATGCCGCGTTCAGAGTTAGTAACCGGAATATCCAAGCTGCTACAAGAGATACAAGATAATCTCTTTGAACGCGCGCTAGCAATGCAAAAAGCAAACACCGTCGAGCTCCGCACAGAAGCCGAGTTTAGAAGTTTCTTCCTACTTGATGACGAGCAAGGCCGATCGACTGGAGGAGGCTTTGCTAAGTGCTGGTTTGCCAGCGAAGAAGCAGTTCAGCCTTTGCTCGACGAACTCAAAGTGACCATTCGTTGCATACCGTTGGGCCCGCCACCAGGTGAAGGCACTTGTTTCGTGACAGGCAAGCCCACCAAAACGCAAGCGATCTTCGCCAAGAGCTACTAAGCCCGAGAAATTGCACTACCGACGCACGCCGCTGCGCGGATTAAACATGTTTAACCGATCGAGGCCCTCAAGCCTCGATCGCGGACTTCAGGGAAAGAGTCGCTAACGTCCGGTCTGGCCGACGAGCGAACGGGTTGACAATGGGAATAGATCACTACCGACGCACGCCGCTGCGCGGGTTAAACATGCGGCGATGCTACCTAGCTGCAATGCAGTTTTGCAGCGGCTTTAGTATGCTTTCAACGATGTAGTTGTCCATCAGCTCTCGGAGCAAGTGCTCCAATCGGAGCACTTCGGTTTTAAATTCTTCATCCGGACCGAGAGAATCAAAGCGACGAACCGTGATATACACGCTCAGTAGATCTTCGCTGTATTCGCCCGATTTGGCTTGAAAGACCGTCGTACGGGTTTCGAAATGAATGCGAGCATGTGTTCGGAAGACGTCATCGAGGGACATTTGAATTACAGGCTCATAACTCATTAGTTGTGAACCCATTCGCTGGGCCATCGCGTCAAAGCCCATCGGCATCCCGATTGCGTCGGCAAGGATCTGATTGTGATTGCCGCGACATGCGTAATCAAAACCGTACATCAACCCGATAGATTCGCAATCCAGTTTACTGATCGACATGGTGTGAGGTACCACATCGAGCACTTCACAATGCTGTTCCATGGCTTCCTCAAGTGAATTCGGATTGACGATTCCACTGCACATGCGACGCGGCTCCGCAGCGATCCAACGGTATGCGCCGTGTTCCTTGTCCTCTTCCAGAATAAACTCGCCACGTTCACGTTGGTAAAAGTGGCGTAGCTTTGGGTACCTACGTTGCATTTGTTCAAAAAAATGCAGTACCGTTTCTCGTTGGTTCGGAAGATCCATTTCAGTATGCAAGTGCATATTGATGTAGAAGTCATCGCTAAGTGAACTGTAGGGATTCATCATGCTGTTGTTTCCTCGCAACCTAGGGTGTTGTCCATCCATTCTCAGCCACGCTGTTCGGGCTCAAGTATATGGCGATGCCCAAATGTTTCAAAGGCTTGAAAGATCAACGACCAAAGAATCGCTCGCCACTAAAATCTGACCTGGCGTTTGGCGAGCCATTTTTGCGGTGGCTTGCGCCAGCCCCAAGGGGTCCAACTCACCCGCCAAGGGGTTGATATGCGTGAGAATCAGCCTTGGAATACCTGCCTTGGCAGCGCTCTCCAAAACGGCAGTCGTCCAGCTATGACCCGTTTTAATCGCAAGATCGATCCACTCGTCGGAAAAATTGCATTCATGAATCAGCCAGTCGACACCTTGTATCTCGCCCCAGTATGCGGACTGCGTAGACGCGGTAGTGTCGGTAATATAGGCAAGCGACAAATTTGGCCAGTCAATACGATAGCCAACGCTGCCTCCCGGGTGTTCCAAAGGAAACCAACGGCAGCTTGCCCCGTTCAAGGGAAATACAGCTCCCAATTCCTCGATTGCATGCCATTCGATCGGCGGCAAAACCGGAAAAAGTAGCTCGTGAAAGAGGTGCTTTTGAATAGCCTCAATTTTGACCCGCTCACCGTAGACATGGATTTTTCGGAGTGGTGTTACCGCTACAAAATCCAAGAAGAATGTTAGGCCAAATACGTGGTCTAAATGAGCATGACTGAGGAGAATCGAGATCTCCTCTTGGTGGAGCAAACTCTCCAATCGAAACAGGCCGCTGCCTGCGTCCAGCAGTAGGCTGGCTTCCGGTATAAAGTAACAGCTTGTGTGTCTTGTTGCACTGGGGTGGTAACCAGCCGTTCCTAAGCAGTGCAATTTCATGCGTGGTTAGCTCCGGTAGGTCTATGCGAGTCGATCAAACAGCTGAACTTTGTATTCGTATCATAACTCATTGCAAGGCAATTGGGACAAGTTGCACCCTACTGCCAACTAATAATCCGGGCTAGTGTTCTGTCCAACTTAGAAATTGGGGTTGGATGTAGTGGATCTTGTCAAAGATCCCTATGCTGCAGGACCTTTAACAAGGTCCACTACCCTAAAATCGGATCTGGACACGCTTGGTGTTTGTTTCCGGAAAAAGATCCGTTATAACTTTCCCATGGCAAAAGCAAACAAGATCATAATAGTCGGAGTTAGCGACGACGGGGCAGAAGGTTTAACCAAGCATGCGGCCGATTGCATCCAAGCTGCTAGCGTTCTCGTTGGAACCCCTGGGCTTCTGGCCAAGTTCCCTCATTTCCTGGGCCGTAGGGAAGTCATTGGGGCGGACCTAGACCGGCTCGCGAATTCGTTGGATGTTTCCAGCAGCCCAACGGTAGTCTTGGCAAACGGAGATCCATTGTTTTATGGCACAGCTCGGTTTCTTTGCGATCGACTTGGCAAGGACCGTTTTGATGTACTTCCTCACGTTAGCAGCATGCAATTGGCTTTCGCGCGGGTGAAGGAAAGTTGGGACGAAGCCTATTTAACCAATCTCGCTTCGCAGCCGCTTGATCGGGTCGTCGATCGAATTCGGTCCGCCGAAAAGGTAGGGATCTTTACGTCCGAGGAGGTGCCGCCATCAAGGTTAGCCGAAGAGCTGCTCTCTAAAGGGATATCCTATTTCACCGTGTATGTTTGCGAAAACCTAGGGTCACCAGACGAACGGGTGACTCGAAGCACTCTGACGGATATTGTCAACCAACGTTTCGCTCCTTTGAACGTCATGGTCATGGTCCGGCAAGCTGGCGTGCCGGATAAACAGTCTGAGTCGGACAACCGACGTCTTTTCGGAAATCCAGACGAGCTATTCCGACAAAGCAAACCCAAACGGGGACTGCTAACACCTAACGAAGTGCGCTCGATCGCGTTGGGCGAGATGAATCTACGATCTACGTCGATCGTTTGGGACATCGGCGCAGGGAGTGGTTCGGTTGCGATCGAGGCAGCCCAAATCGCTCGCAATGGAAAAGCCTACGCGATCGAAATGGATGCCGAGGACTATAACTTGTTGGTCGAAAATGCACTGCAGTTCGGCGTTACAAATCTCGTTCCAGTCTTGGGTGAGGCGCCCGAGGCATGGGAGTCCCTACCGGACCCCGAGGCCATTTTCGTGGGTGGCACTGGCAGGGCAGTTACTGAACTGGTTTCGCACGCTTGGCCGCGGCTGCAGCCTGGCGGATGCCTCATCGCGAACATGATGAGCATGGATTACGTTGTTGCACTGCAGCAGTTGTTCGTAGCCAAAATGGGAATAGAACCGATGCTTTGGATGGTTCAAATCTCGAGAGGCAACTATCAAATGGACAAGTTGCGGCTAGAGTCTTGCAACCCGACTTTCTTGCTCAAAGCAATTAAGCCTCGTTAGACGCGGGCGCTGTGATCGCGGAGCGATCGGCCACATCAAGTCAATAACCGGAGTGAATCGATGACGCAGCAGAATGAGCGTTTGGATGTAATAGTCGTAGGTGCCCATCCCGATGATGTAGAGATAGCTTGCGGCGGAACAATTGCGGCACTTGTCGAACAAGGCTACCGAGTTGGAATCATCGATCTGACGGACGGCGAGCCGACGCCCTTGAGTCCCTCGCCGGATGTGAGACGGGCCGAAGCCATGGCCGCAGCAAACGTATTGGGGGTGCACGTCCGAAAGATTTTGGATTTCACCAACCGACGATTGATGGATGGCTTTGAAGAGCGAGTGGCCCTCGCCAAAGAGTTTCGTCGCTATCGACCGAAGATGGTCATTGGCTTTGGCAACAAGACACCGATGGCTTCACCTGATCACTTTCAGGCCATGCAGATCACGGATGCTGCAGTTTTCTATTCTCGACTAACCAAATGGGACGATATTTTTGAGGGATTGCCGGTACATGCAATTGAGCGGCAGCTGTACTTTCGATTGCAATTCGAACCTGCCGCCATCGTCGGTTTTGACAGTCAGATTACCGTGGATATCAGCAAGACAATCGACAAGAAAATCGCGAGTATCGCTTGTTATGCAACGCAGTTTCCGGCAGCCAAAGCACACGTTTTTGATCGCGTTCGGGGCCTTGCTATTGCGGCTGGCTCCGCCGCTGGATGCGCTGCAGGAGAAGTGTTTGCATGCACGCGTCCACTGGCAACCCGCGACCTGTTCGAGGCAGTCGGGCTTCACAAATAGCTCATTTTGTCTCGAGGCGACGCCTTGTTTAGCTTGGAAGCAGTTGGCTGCCCGCTCATGATGCGAAAGTGGTACGGACTCCTGGGCCAAGCAATATCGCTATTGCGAACCCTTTTTTTTGTCGACGCCGTCGTCGGCCGTTGCCTTCAGTTCGTCAAGGAACTTTTGTAAAACTTCCTGCCGCTTGCCTATGGCTAACTCGACGGCTTGGCTTTGACTGGCGATCGCACCTGCTAGATCGCCGGTTACGAATTGAAGATGCGACAGCGTATCCAAACCAGATGCCTTGGTCGTGGCCGGTAGATTCTTAATCGCGGTTCTCACCTGATTCTTGGCCCTCTCAATGATTTCTTTGTTTGTCATATGGTCTTCAATAAACATGTCGTACGCCAACCTCGAAACGGATAGGAGCTTGGACGGCTTAGTGCTTGGCGTCAATTCGGGTGACAAGTCGAAGATCGCAGACAAGACGCTTTCAATTGCAACAGGTCCAGAAGACTCCATTGCCATGGCAGGAAGCTTCATAGCCAACAAGTCAAATTTGAGATCTGCTGTGTCCGCTTTTGGTAAAGCTTGGTCTGCGATTGAAATAATTTTTGCGTAGTCTTTTATCTTGCTGGCCGCAGCGACTTGGGCGCGAGCTTGATAGAGCAATTCTTCGCGAGCATGCTCGATGCGAAACTGCTTGCCAAACGTTTCGCGATCCCAAGCGTCTTCGACAACCTGCTTGAGTGGCTCATCCATTCTCATGGGATGTCCGATCCACTCAATCTTTGCATCCTTTCCAACAATGAAGCAGCAGGGAATGCCATGCCGTTCCGCTGCTATCAAATAGTCCTTCTTTGCCGACATGTCAGGATCCGTAGTCAAGCAATAAGACTTGGTCAATTCAGCGTAGGTTGTTGGCCCATCTTCCTTTGCGCTTGGTATCTTCTTCTCTAAGAAGTTTTCGACGATGCTAAGTTTTTCGTCACTGATACTGATGAATTGAACGCCACTCTCTGCGTACTTGTTTTGCACTTCAACGATGTGTGGCATGCTGGCAATGCATGGTCCACACCAGGTAGCCCAGAACTCAACAATGTAAACTTTGCCCGGTTCGAATTTTTCGACCTTTGGAAAACGCCCTTCGCCATTTTGAACCCAATGTTCATCGTCGATCGACGGAGCGACAGAACCAATCGTAAGGGTCTCAGCATTCGATCTGGCGGACGGAACAAGCCACAAAGCGGTGGCCAGCGCTAAAAGTGAAAGTGTCTTCTTCACTTGGGTAATGA
>JANLUJ010001155.1:0-2943 GCA_031363425.1 Pirellula sp. | reverse complement strand
GACCGGCGGATTCCATGATAAGGCACTGTGTTCCTGAACAATGTGTTTGTATTGAAGGCAAATCTCCGAACCACACGGGTTGCTCGTCTTTGTGCTCAAAGACGATTAACGAACTCCCGTCCTGACGGGCACAAATACTCGCAGTGCATTTGCAGCATGGCATCTCAAGAACATGCGTTGAAACACGATTGAACCCCACGGGCATGTTGTTAAATAGAGATGGCCGATACCCGATGAATCTGGTCGCATCGTCAGCCTCAAGTTGTTTGCCGCTGTACTTGTCGACCAAACTGGCAATAGCATCTTGCGGAGAAGTTTGAGCAAGGTCTATCACTTGGCGAAAGTCAACGGCGAGCGTATCGCGATCGTGCGCATGTTGGTCGTGCGACGCATTTTTCGCAACGCTCCGATCGTTAATGGGGTCAATAACGGAGCTAGTAAATAGAATGAACAAGGAAGCAGCGACAGCAAGGATTGGTGCACCCCAAACCAGTAACGATCCAGCAATAAATCGCTTCTTGGTTGGAAGAGCGGATTCGATTCGATTCCAAGTAGCTTCGGTATCGACGGTCAATTCGTTTTCCCGCATTCGCTCGCCAATGCGTTGAAAAGATTGCAACTCGCGTTGGCAAGACATGCACGAAACAACGTGAAGCGTAATCAACTCTGAGGTTATCAAGTCCAATTCGTCATCCAGGTATTCGGACAATTTCATGGAAACATCATCGCAATTCATTGCTATCAACCCTCCCAACCCAATTGAGTGAGCGCAGATCTAAGTTCGGACCTCGCTTTGTTGAGTCTCGAGCCGACCGTTCCTTCTGGCACTCCAAGAACGGTAGCAATTTTTAGATAGCAAAATCCTTCGACTTCTTTCATGTGCAGAATAGCGCGCTGGTCGCCAGACAAATGGTTCATCGCGACCTTTAGCATTTCGGCGTTTTCGTTAGTCGAATGCCCATCTGGTATGCTGCTTCGCAGACTGGAGTTAGACGCGAACTCGCGAACCCGCGCTTGCTCACGCTTGGATCTGCGGAGATGCTGTAGGGATTGATTGACAGCCATACGGTGAACCCAGGTCTCAAAGGATGACTCAAATCGAAATTGACTGATTTTCGCAAACAGCATTATGAAAACATCTTGGACTACATCGTCAACGTGATCTTGCCCAACGATCCGCCGCACAATGCGGAACACTTGTTCTGCAATGCGCTGATAAATTCTCTTTTGGGATTCTTGGTCGCCACGACAAGCACCGCGAATCCATTCAGCCAACTCTTCTTTCGATTGCTCGTCGTGTCGAATACTATCTTTTGATGACACAATGCGCCCCAACCTTCACGCAAATGGAAGAAAATGTTTGGACGCCTATGCTTTTTTGAATAGCGAATAGAAATCCATCCAGGTTCACTTGATCGATGAAACAAAGAAGTTTTCGAGCGAATCAAGATTTCCAGACACAGGCTAGGCTTTGCCAAGAGGGACTAGCCGGGCGGATCAAAATAGGGGGTGGGTAGGCCTTTGCAATGGTGGGAGCGGGCGGGCGATCCCAAAAGTTTGGCTTGTCAGGAAATGTCAGGTGCGTTGCAAGCTCATGGGCCGAAATAGGCTTTTCGTCTAATGCACATAAGAATACGTGGCGGACGCAATGGCATTGGCCGTCACTTGATATGCTTTCGTCTCGACATGTGCGAGGTGACGGAACTAAAACTATTTCCTTTGCCTTTGACACTCTTAGATGGCTGCAGCACTTTGGACAAGCATTTTCGTTTGCCAGCTCTCTTGCCGAGGCTTGGTACGGAGTTTTCCACTGAAGGGAAATTGTTAACACCGAAGCGAGAAAACGAGGAACGCAACAGCACGAAGTCCCGCCCGCAATTTGGCTCATCGAAACGACAATGAGCAGAGCTAATTTCAAAGAGTTTGTGTGCATATTCTTGCTTCCATCGCGAGTACCTTGCGTAAGATACGTCACGTTGGATGCTTAAGTCTATGAGATTCTTCGGCGAATATTGGATTTTGGATAGATTCGGGATACTTTTCTAGTTTCAGTGAAGGATCATGCGATTTCGGGCGTCCAATAAGGCACTCGGTAGACACGAGCAGATGATAACTGAAGAATTCAAACTATTTTTAGGGAGTTAAACTATGAGAACGATCGTTGTTTTGGTTGGAGTCGGGCTTCTTGGCGTCGTATTGGCAGGTCTGTCATTCGCCGTTAATTCAGGTCGATCGCTGGACGCTAATTTCAATGGCAAGCTTGCCGCTTGCGAATGCACTGCTTGTTGTCCAGATGGAAGTTGCTGCTGCTCTACTGGAGTGTGTGCATGCGACGCTTGTGGTTGCGATTGCTGTATAGTCGATGCGGCAACTTGCTCAGCGAATTGTTGCGCGACGAAGTCAATTGCGATTCCAGTTTCGACGGCCGCGGGCAAAAGCTGCTCTAGTGGATGCTGCTCAAAGTAGCTCAGCAAAAGGTTTCGCTGGGTTCGCCCGCGATGCAGGGACTTCGATAGGAAATAAGACAATTAAAGCCGAAGACAATTAAAGCTGGAGTCGAACCGTCACAAATTGCTTACGTTTAGTGGATGCTTTAAGTGTATGCATTTCCAGTTTCCACTGGCTTTCCAATTCACGAATGTCGCCAATCTGATAGTGAATCTTGAGTGCTGCTTCGATGCCTTTGTCCATTGAGTCCTTGGCAAAATCGATTAACGTTGCGGGACTTCGTTGTGCCATGTGCAGCACCTGGGCTTTCAGGGTTTCAAGTTCGCGCCCCAGCCGGGTTTGTTCGGCGCGCAGCGCGGCGATCTCGCCGGCAGCCACGCCTTCGTCGCTCGCCGCCACGCGGCCCGGCGGCAAGGCGACCTCACCACAGAGCAGATGCGCCCAGCGCGCCTCGCGTTCACCCGCCGCCCGCGGCAGTTTCACGACCATGGGCTC
>JANLUJ010001139.1:0-9377 GCA_031363425.1 Pirellula sp. | reverse complement strand
CTGCGACTCCATCGCGGCCTTGCGGGCCTCCTTCTTCTCCGTGTACCAGTGCATGAGCCGCTCCGTGTCGTCGTTCGACAAGAAGGCCCCCTGCAACCGGCTCGGCTCGCTCTTTCCCGGCGGAATGAAGAGCATGTCGCCATTGCCCAGCAGCGACTCGGCGCCCATGCCGTCGATGATCGTGCGGCTGTCGATCTGTGATGCCACACGGAACGCGATCCGACTCGGGAAGTTCGCCTTGATCAGCCCGGTGATGACGTTCACGCTCGGCCGCTGCGTGGCAAGAATCAGGTGAATGCCGATCGCGCGCGCCTTCTGCGCCAGCATCGCCAACGGCGTCTCGACCTCGGCGGCGACGGTCATCATGAGGTCAGCGAGTTCGTCGATCACTACGACGATGTACGGGAGCACGCCGCCGGTGTAGTCGCGATTCTCGAATCCGGCATTCGGGTCCTTCGGCTTCCGCAGGACGCTGCCGCTGCGGATCTTGGTGTTGAACTCGAGTTCCGACAGGCTGAGACACTGGAAACCAGCTTGATCGGAAAGATGGATGACATCGAAGACAATCTCGAGGACTTGATCACTAGACCACCGATCGTTACTTTCCTCGGACACGTTGACCACGGCAAGACTTCGCTCCTCGATTACTTGATCGGTACGAAGATTGTTTCGGGTGAAGCGGGAGGTATCACTCAGCAGATACGCGCATATCAGGTTAAGAAAGATGGGAGAGCAATTTCCTTCGTTGACACGCCTGGTCACGAGGCATTTACCGAAATGCGAGCTCGCGGAGCAAATGTTACCGATATAGCCATCTTGGTGATCGCAGCCGACGACGGCATCATGCCGCAAACCGAAGAGGCGATTTCGCATGCGAAGGCAGCTGGAGTTCCAATCGTAGTGGCCGCGAATAAGTGCGACTTACCTGGGGCCGACATCAATCGTATCATGACACAAATGACGGAGTATGGTTTGACCCCAAGCGCTTGGGGAGGTGACGTCGAAGTTGTGCCTACCAGCGCGATCACTGGCGAAGGCATGGACGAACTATTGGAGACCGTTTTGACGGTTGCCGAAATGCATGACTACAAAGCCAATCCGAAAAGGGCGGCTATGGGCGTTTGCTTGGAAAGCGAACAAGCCTCCGACCGCGGTGTCATCGCCAAGGTAATGGTTCAAAGTGGTACATTGAGAGTCGGTGATATCGTTGTTTGTGGTTCTTCCTTCGGACGAATCAAGGCCTTGTATGATACAATGAAACGCAACAAGCAGATGACGGAAGCAAGTCCGTCGACGCCGATCAATATCACGGGCTTGGACAAGGCTCCTGAAGCAGGTGAACGCTTCTATGTTCTGGATGATATTGGCCAGGCACGGCAAATTGCTGCTAGCCGCGAGGTTATCGTTCGATCTCAATCGCTGTCCGGCACTTCACCCAAGGTTTCGTTTGAGACTTTCCAGGAGTTGCTGCAGTCGGGCAAATTGGGGGTCAAAGAAGATAAGGTTGTGCTTAACTTGATCATCCGAGCCGATGCCCGCGGATCACTGGAAGCGATCGAAAAGGAATTGACGAAATTGGATCATCCAGAGGTCGAAATCAAGATACTGCAACGGTCTGTTGGTGGTATCTCTGCAGCGGACGTCACGTTGGCAAGTGCATCTCAGGCCGTCATCGTTGGCTTTAACGTCATTCCAGATGAACCAGCTCGCATTTTGGCAGATGCAAGGAACGTTGAGATCCGTCGATACGACATCATTTACAATTTGGCATTGGATATCAAGGCGCTTATCGAGGGACGGCTCAAGCCCGAGGAACGAGTTGTTGAACTTGGTCGCGCGCTGGTCAAGCAAGTCTTTACCGTTTCCCGCGTCGGCACCATTGCAGGCTGTTATGTTGCTCAGGGGACGATCGAACGAGGATGCCGCATTCGCGTAAATCGCGAAGGTCGCCGTATCGGTGATTATGCGCTCGATACATTGAAGCGAGTGAAAGATGACGCCAAGGAAGTTCAACGAGGACTAGAGTGCGGAATTCGACTTGCTGGCTTCAACGACATCAAGGTTGATGACGTTTTGGAAGCCTATCGAATTGAAGAAGTTGCCAGAACACTCGAGCTATCCCGGAGCTAATCGGCTTAATGAGTGCACGAAGGCTACTAAAGGCGGCGGAAGCTATCAGAGAAGTCGTCGCTATGGCGATCTTGACGGAGATTCGCGACCCTCGCGTGAAGAACATCACGGTGATCGGAGTGGAAGTCGCACCGGACATGCGTGAGGCCAAAGTGCTCATCAGCATCATGGGCAGCGAAAGCCAACAGGCGACTAGTCTTCGAGGATTGAAGAACTCGGCTGGATTTTTGCAGTCCAAGATCGCGGAAAGAATCGATACCCGCTACACGCCCAAGCTGACGTTTGTCGCTGACGAAGGCGTAAAAAAATCGCTTGCAGTCGCGCAGATTCTTGACCAAATTGCCCTAGAAAAGCAAAAGGAAGAATCAATTGGCGAAAAGCCCGTGGCTGCTGAATCGATCGACCAGGATTTGCCGGACATGGAAGCCGCGCACGTCGAAGAAAAGTGAATTCTCTTCTTATTAAAACTCTGCCCCTAGCAATACAAGACCCGCATAATCGACAACATGAGCAATCGAGCCGCCAAATACGAGCAACTCCATAAGTCTTTGAAGAAACACTTTAAAACGCTCCCTGAACCTGGCGAACGAAGTGTCCTCGAGCATTTGATCTATGCATGCTGCCTTGAGGATGCCAGATCCGAGCAGGCGGACGAAGCGTTTGCAAAATTGCAACAAGCCTATTTCGATTGGAATGAGGTCCGAGTAACGACCGTTATTGAACTAGGCGAAGCCCTCAGTAGTTTACCGAACGCTACCCAGGCAGGGCATCGTATCAAGCGTTGCCTGCAATCGCTTTTCGAGGCGAGATATCAATATGATATAGACGATCTCAAGAAGGCCAACTTAAGCAAGGCTACAGAGGAAATCTCAAACTGGAAGGGGATGTCGCCATTCATTTTGAACTATGTTTCTCAATGTGCGTTAGGAGGCCATGCAATTCCTGCCGACAACCTCTCCATCGAGGTTCTGGTCCAATGCGATATTCTAACGC
Source organism: Pirellula sp. (assembly GCA_031363425.1). Classification (GTDB taxonomy): domain Bacteria; phylum Planctomycetota; class Planctomycetia; order Pirellulales; family Pirellulaceae; genus JBKCUI01. The sequence goes on along the minus strand of JANLUJ010001139.1, from coordinate 6,254 downwards.
AGGCAGAAGCCGAAAAGAAAAGTCTCCCTGGAGCCGAACGGGCTATTGCCAAGAGCAAAGGCTTTGAGTTCGGTTCCCTTTTACACCAATTCGCGATTGAGTTTCATCAGAATCCAAAAAACGCTGCAGTCGTGGCTGTATTTAAAGAACTTGGCGTTTCACCGAAGGCCAAAGTTGTGGAAAAACCATCGCCGAAAAAGGAAATCAAACCAGCTGTAGTGGTTTCTCCCAATCCGAGTCCTTTGCCCAACGCCGCTCAATCCAAGTCGAAGAGTTCTGCTCAGGAAACTTTGAAATCTGCCCGAAAACCCAATGAAGTTGTGCCCACAAAGAATGCAGTCAAGGAAGCGATGGTAGCCGGCAAGTTAAAGGACTCGCCAAAGGCAGAGACCAAGCCTGAATCGGCAAGACCTGTCGATGCGAAAAAGAAAGTTGAGCACAGGGCTGGTGAGACCAAGAAGGCTGATGTAATAAAGAAGCCCGAGACAAAGAAGCCCGAGACAAAGAAGCCGGAGCCAATGAAGCCGGAGCCAAGAAAGCAAGAAGCAAAAAAGCCAGAAACAAAAAAAGTCGAAGAAAAGAAACCGATTACAAAGTCCGGTGCGAAAAAACCTGCTGAACAATCCGCAACACATAAATCCGATGCAAAGCCGGCGGCCAAACAAGCGGAGAAAAAATCCGTGACTCTAGCCAAAACGAACAAAGCAGAACCAATCTCCAAGAAAAGTCCGCAGGCAAAAAAACCTGAGAGCAAGAAACCGATAACGACGAAAAAAGAACAAAGCGCGAGTACGGCCAAGAAAAAGCCGCGTTGAAAAATCGTTCCTAATTGAACAATGACCCTTTCACTACTCCTCGATAGGAGCAATTGAGCATTGCCGGACACTCACAGTACTCCAACATCAAGCATCGCAAAGCTCTGGTCGATAGCAAACGAAGTAAACTCTGGAGCAAACTTTCGAAAGCAATCATCGTTGCTGCAAAACTGGGTGGCGGCGATCCGAGTGGCAACGTAAGACTTCGAACGGCCATCCAAGACGCCAAAGCAGTTTCTTTGCCTCGTGAGAACATCGAACGGGCAATTAAGAAGGGGACGGGTGAGATCGAAGGGGGAGATGTCGAAGAAATCTTGTACGAAGGATATGGGCCAGGTGGTGTCGCTGTTCTTTGCGACATCATGACCGATAATAGAAATCGTACGGCTCCCGAAATGCGCAAGCTTTTTGAGAATCATGGTGGGAAACTAGGCTCGACCAATTGCGTCGCCTATCTCTTTGAAAGGAAAGGCCTGATTGCTGTTAAGCAGTCAGCGGTCGATTTGGAAAAGCTGATGGATATAGCCCTCGAGAACGGAGCCGATGACGTCACGGACGTCGGTGAACTTTATGAAATCTCCTGCGCTCCGGATGTCTATACTATGGTTGTGGAAGCAATCGCAGCACAAAGCATCGAGATCGAACTCAAGGAAGTAACTCGTGTCCCAAGCAATACCGTCGAGGTCGACTCGGAAACGGCGATCGCAGTCATGAGGTTGCTTGAGCTTCTCGAAGATCATGATGACATCCAGTCCGTAGCATCCAATGTAAGTTTTTCCGAAGCGCAATTGGCGTCCTTTGGTTGAGCAATAAAATCTCAATGACAATAAACTCTCTTTGCATTGAGCGACTTGATGCCGGTTTGGGGTCGTTCGCCGATGATATCGCAAGGCTTCGAAAGAAGCTCAGTCCCGATGGCTCCGTTGTCTCCGAACGTGGACGACAGCTTACCATGGAGGTTTTCGGTGAGGCGCTTTCGCCTCAGCGCGTTGTCGAACGAATATGCAATGACGTCAAACAGCGAGGCACTATTGCGCTTCTTCACTATGCACAAGCGTTAGACAACAGGGATACGACAGCCCAGTCGTTAAGAGTCCCCTTGGAACTGTTGAAGCAATCGCATGCCGGCGCATCGCCTGAATTTCTTGAGACCGTTCGTCGAATTCGTGAAAATATCGTCGGCTTTCAATCTGCAATCCTGCACCAAAACGTCGTGACTAGGCCGAGTCCGGGCGTTGTTTTGGAACAACGTTACGTGCCGCTTCGGAGGGTCGGCATATGTGTGCCTGGTGGAGCTGCAGCTTACCCGTCAACCGTGTTGATGACCGCGATTCCTGCGCAGTGTGCTGGCGTCGAACAAATTGCCATCGTAGCTCCACCCACTTCGCTTGGGGCATACAACCCCGATGTGCTCGCAGTCTGCCACGAGCTAGGTATCACTGAGATCTATGCCGTCGGAGGAGCTCAAGCGGTTGCGGCGCTGGCATTTGGTATTCCTGAGATACCCGGTGTGGACAAAATCGTCGGTCCTGGAAATCTATTTGTCGCTTTGGCAAAGCGTTTTGTTTACGGTGATGTCGACATCGATTCCATCGCCGGTCCGAGTGAGGTGGTCGTGATTGCTGACCAAACAACCAAACCAGATTTCGCAGCTTCCGATATGCTTGCTCAGGCCGAACATTCTCCTGGCGCAAGCATCGTGATCAGTTGGGACAGGGGTACGTTGGATCGCATCGAGCAATCCATGTTGGCCCAACTTTCTCGATTGGAGCGTGCAGAGCTAACGCTTGCATCCCTGAACTCTTTCGGCGCAATGATCCTTTGTCGAGACGAGGAGCATGCCTGCGAGGTCACCAGTCTCATCGCACCGGAGCATCTTCAGATTGCGGTGGATAATCCTCGTCGCCTGATGGCCAAGATTCGAAATTGCGGTGCAACTTTCTTGGGGCATTATTCGCCTGTAGCGTTGGGTGACTACGCTGCTGGACCATCCCATGTGCTGCCAACAGGTGGAACGGCACGATGGGCCTCGGGACTGTCATCCAATCACTTTCTACGTTCGAGCAGTGTCATCGAATTCGATCAATCCTCGCTTCAAGATATCGCTGCAGATGTGGCGCTTTTGGCCGACAAAGAGGGCCTAACCGCCCACAAGAATAGTGTGCTAATGCGATAAACGATTCCGGTGGTGGCGCTCCGCTTACCACCGGCTACTATCTGTGATCCCTTCGGGATCGACCAGTTTTATTCCGATAGGGATCCGGTGGTGGCGCTCCGCTTACCACCGGCTATTATGTGTGATCCCTTCGGGATCGACGTGCTTTATCCCGATAGGGATTACAGATAGTAGCCGGGGGTCGCTGCATCGCAGCGCACCCCCGGAAGCAAAGACGCGATGCGATTGATCCTGAAGGGATCACAGACTAAAGACATCGAGCTTCAGACAACTAGTCCAGGTACTTCGGATCGAATTCAATATCGGCTTTCTTAATCATTAGAATCAGTTCCTCGCGGAATGAGGTCTTGCGATGATGCTCTTTTTGTTTCGAGATATATCTAGCCACGGACTCGCGCCCGGTTGGACTGACCGAAAAGACTGCATATCCGTCTTGCCATTCAAACGGCGGGTATTCAATCGTTTCATGTACCCACTTGCTTGCCGATTTTTTCAATTCTCGCATGAAGTCACAGATGCGGTGGGTCGGTTTCAAGCCGATTAGTAAATGAACATGATCCTCAACGCCTCCGATTTTTATTGCTTTGCCATCGAGTTCATTTACTGTGCCGCCAATGTAAGCGTGCAAGCGTTCAATCCAAGTTGATTTAATCCAAGGAATGCGATTTTTGGTCGAGAAGGTGACATGGTAGTTGAGGGAATGGTAGGTCGACACGTTTGGGCTCCTTTGGATTGCTGAGAGTAGAACTATTGAGAACTGAAGTCTGTGATCCCTTCAGGATCATACTCTTAAGAATATCATGATTCCGGTGGTGGCGCTTCGCTTACCACCGGCTACTATCTATGATCCCTTCGGGATCGAGTTGCTTCATCCCAATAGGATCGAGTTGCTCAATCCCAATAGGGATCCGGTGGTGGCGCTTCGCTTACCACCGGCTACTATGTGTGATCCCTTCGGGATCGACGTGCTTTATCCCGATAGGGATTACAGATAGTAGCCGGGGGTCGCTGCATCGCAGCGCACCCCCGGAAGCAGAAAGACGACGCGATTGATCCTGAAGGGATCACAGACCGACGAAAACTAGCAAGCTCAGGTACGTCGGATCGAATTCAATCGATGGCTTCCAAGCAGGAAGAAGTACCCTACAAAGCTAATTACAAGCACAGCCAGAAAATCATGAACAATTGATGCATGCATTGCAAGCATCATTCGAATGCTTGGATTCGAGCCTCCACGGAGGTCGATTCGATACTAACCGGGAATGCGAGAAAATCGATACAAAAAAGCAATTGCTTGCATTGTTCGCAATCAAACCTATCGCTATTGACCGTATAATTCAGTTTCACCGACCACAATGTTTAACCAGTCAGTTGGGCCTAACATGAAGTTCTCACTAGTTCGCAATGCTACGTTTGGAATTGCGTTGTCCTTGGTTTGCTCATTGGAGCAAACGCAGGCTCAAGTGGCAGCAGGTGGAGCTGCAGCCAGCACGAAGCTGCCCGGTTCATTTGGTGGGCTAGGAGTCACAGGCTCCTCAAGGCTTGAACTAACGACCACGAATCCAATTTTTAGCAGCGGCTCATCGGTTTCCGGTTCCACAAGTACATCAGGTACAACGGGCGCCGCCGGAGGGTTAGGCACCACAGCACTTGGGGGGCAAACGGCGACCGGCAGTGCATTCGGTGCGAATGCTTTTAGCAACACGGGTGGACTCGGGGCGACTGGAGGTCTTGGTGGTGGACTAGGTGGTGGTGGACTAGGTGGTCTTGGTGGCGGATTAGGCGGACGCGGATTTGGCGGCCTGGGAGGATTAGGCGGTATTGGCGGCGGGGGCCTCGGCGGTGGCGGTCTAGGAAATACATCGGCTCAAGCCAAGAAGCAGATTCGTCCTATCGTAAAACCGGATATCGAAATTGAACGAGCAAGCTCAGCGACCATTGCCACAAATGCTCAACAGCGTCTAAATCGCCTTCAACTCCCCAAGAAGCTAAAGGGAGTGACATCGTCTGTAGAAGGCGAAACGGTCGTGCTCCGCGGGCAAGTTGCTACCGAGGCGGATAAGAGAATGGTTGAACGCCTTTTGAAGTTGGAGCCGGGAATTGACTCGGTGCGGAACGAGGTGACGGTCCAGGCCAGCTCATTGGAGCGAATTCAGGCGAGACCCAACCGCTAATGTTCTTTGTCGTCGATGTGTTCTGCGGAGAAGGCAGGCTAGTCGGTTGACCGAAACTAACGTTTGCAGGTGCTGCTTGTGCCAACGGTTCCACGCCGATTTGGGTAGCATTGGTTGCATAATTTGGTCCGTTTGGTCCAAATGAGTTTGCTACAAGGTGTGATGCGGCTGCCAATTGTTGACTCTGAAAGTCGGTCATATTCGATGACATATCAGCGGTGTGCGACTGTCGAATGAACGAGTTCGAAGGAACTTGAATTGTAGTTGTACGCAAGCCACTGTTCTCGCTCGTTGCATTGGAGTTCGGAGGTGCGATCGCGTTAGTTTGGCCTCCATTTGGCACAAAGGCCGCGGCTTGTTGAACCTGAGATTCTTTGGTTGATCCAGGTAGATTTAAACTTGCAGCCGCACCGCGAATGGTTTTTCCCTCTTTGGTAAGAAACGTCGGGATCAGCATGATTTTCTTGGGAGCACCAAATGCTTCATCCCATGGAATCCAAACACTGTAGGACGCTCCAAGTTCGCCTTCGGAGAAGTGTGTTGTAAATTGTTCGGGAGTGAATCGAAATCGTTTGGTGGCTTGGCTCAAGTCCTCGGTCGATTGTTGCTTGTTTGTGTCGTCGAATCCGTATACGACCAATTCGCCATCAACGGGGATCGCTTGAGTCTTTTCATTATAGAAGTAGAACCGACCGCCGAAGCCGCGGGTTGCGGGTTTGCCAGGAAGTGTCAGGATGTCGTGAGACCATGTCGCTGTGACGCTTTGTGGCGATTGATATTCTTTTTTCTTGAAAGAAAACCAACTGGCTTCCTTTTTCTTTCGCTTGTTCCCCGCTGCATCGATGGTGAGCGTTTCGCAGCCAACAGTGGTAAGTGCCGTAGCGAACAGAGTGCAACCGAAAAAGCATTTAGCTGCGAAGTTTTTTGAGTTGATTTTCATATTGTTACTCAGCTAGTCGATACGTTGGAATTGTTCAAAACGTGAGCCGCGGGCGCTAGCCGCGTGGTGTTTGTTATTTGATAGGTGGGATAGGCTTCCAGCCTGTCGATTTTGGTAGGACAGGCTGGAAGCCTATCCCACGTGATGCT
>JANLUJ010001136.1:0-3463 GCA_031363425.1 Pirellula sp. | reverse complement strand
TAGCCCCAAGGGATGACCGAGTGATGCCGATAGTCCGTTCAGAGGCTGATCACCAATACGGAAACAATTGCATTTATGTCGTCGAACATTGCCGAATCACTACGCAATTCCTTGCAGACCATTGTTTCCGAACGGGGAAGACTGAATATTGATTCAGCCATGTCAGAAGCCACGCTCATTCGCGATGGGTCCTTCTGTGGCCGGCGATTCTCGCTTGCTGGATTCAGCCTGGTATGGTTTCAAGAAGAGGGCCAAGTGAAGTTGTATAACCCGCTGGGTGCCCTTGAGCAATCCTGTTCCGTTGCTCAATTCTGCACGCGAAGTTCGCAAGCGAGCGCGACGGATGTTCGGCGAGCGGCCTAAAGCTATGCCGCTTTGGTAATTCCGAATCGGGTAGCAGATGGTATGATCGCGCGACTGGGGCGATGGATCGCGATTTGATCCAAGATGCGACAGGCTACCTCGAGCGCGAGATAACCATGTTCGCCTGTAACGGTTACCGGACTATTGGCACGAACCGCGTCAACGAATTCCAATTGCTCACGCTCGATGGCATTGACCGTCGGCGCCTTGTGCTCTTCTTTGCGAAGCCAATCTACAAATAAGCTATCTTTGACCTTCGCGCGAAGCTCGACGGGCAACTCGTCTGCTTGTCGCGATCCATTGGCAACATCTTCGACCGCAGCCGTATGAGAAACCGCATTGAGGGCCAAGTCGATTTCAGTCAGCCCGTCCTCGGTGTAGACTTGCATGTGCCTTTTGGATATCGGCGAAATGCGTGAGGCTCTCAGGTTTGCAATTGTCCCGTTTCTAAAGCGAAGACTAGCGGAGGCAAAGTCCTCATGTTGACCAAGCACGCTCCAACCGTACGCGGATATCGAATCGATCGGCGAATCGACAGCGCTGAGTATCAGATCGATATCGTGAATCATCAGGTCCATGACGACGCCGATGTCGGTGCTTCGCCCGGTGTACGTTCCCTCACGCACTGCCTCGATGTAGCGAATGTTTTCGTTCGCAAACGTGGATGCAGCTAGTTTCCACGCTGGATTAAAACGCTCGACGTGCCCTACTTGAAGAGTACATTGGTTGGATTTGGCCAATTGGACGAGCTGGGTTGCTTCGGCCAGCGACCTAGCATTCGGCTTTTCCACTAGGACATGAATACCTCGACTCAAACACCAGATACCAATTTGGTGATGGAGAAACGTAGGAGCAGAAATGATGGCCCCATCGATTTTGCCGGCCCATTCCTGGTAATCCGCGACGGTCTTCGCATTCATTTGAGCAGCAACCAGCTGGCGAGACTCTGGGGATGGGTCCGCTACACCAACCAAATCGCACGAAGATTTCGACGAAAGGAGTTTCGCATGAATGCGACCGAGATGGCCACCTCCGATCACTCCTATTCTGGGCTTCGAATTGCTGGATAGGTTGTGATTCTTTGTGTTCATTTGGCATACCGAAAAGTTTATGATGCACAGAACACTCGCTTGCGCGTCGTGTTGTAATCGCACTGAATACTAGCTTGCGCGTCGTGCTGTCACCGCACTGAACACCTGCTTGCGCGTCGTGCTATTAAGGCCCAGTTGGTGTTTCTCTATGCAGCCGCTGCCGATCGACGATCGCGACCACGACCGTGCCGACCTAATTGCGAATCGTCTATGAAGGCAAAGAGAATTTCCAATTCGGGCGAGAGGCTACCATTGACTTGCAAGATCTCTCGAGCATGTTTTACGCCCACTTTAGAGCGATAAAGTAGTTTGTGGGCTTCGCCAATCGTTCGAATGGCCGCTACGGTGAAGTTCTTGCGTTTGAGTGCAACTACGTTCACACAACGCGGTCTGGCAGGAAAGCCTTCGGCTAACATAAATGGTGGGATATCCTGGAGGACCCGCGATAGTCCGCTCACGAAACTATAGCAACCTATCGAAGCAAAGTGATGCACGGCAACGCCGCCACTCAAGGTTGCGTCATGCTCCACGCGAACGTGACCGCCAAGCATGACCGTGTTGGCCATGATGACCCTGTCTTCTACGAGACAATCATGAGCCACATGCGAGTTGGCCATGAAATAGCAATCGTTGCCAATCGAGGTAATACCTTCGTCCTTCTCTGTCCCGCGATTGACCGTAACGCATTCGCGAAAGACGTTGGAATCCCCGATCACGACTTGCGTCGGCGAACCTTGGTAGGAAAGGTCTTGAGGTTCACCGCCGATGACACAGCCCGGGAAAAAACGGTTGTCTCTTCCAATCACCGTATGTCCAGTCAACGTAACGCTGTTTTCTAACCGCGTTCCGCGTCCAACTTTGACGTGAGCTCCGATAACGCAATGATGACCGATTCGAACATCATCGTCGAGTTCAGCGCGAGGATCGACCACTGCGGTATGGGCGATTATTGTTGGCATGTGAAGGTTCCTGAACGTGTCGGATAGTTTAGGTGGTCAGTGTTTGGTGCAATCATGCTGCATACCTGTCGCGCATTGGCACTTGTGTTTCTCTCAATTTATGAACCGCTTCTGCCAGGTTTCCATTGAGAATGTGCCCGCTTCGATGTGCAATAATCTTTCCTTGGACTCGCAGGCCGCAAAGGGACAAGTCGCCGATGAGGTCGAGCAGTTTGTGCCGAGAGCATTCGTCCTCAAATCGAGGCGAATTGTCGATGGGGCCACTTGGACCAAAGACCACCAATTCGCGGTAGGTCACGTGCGACGCGACGCCCTGCGACTGGAGACCACGGGCTTCGCTTTCAGTTAAGAACGTGCGTGCTGGAGCTAGTTCATGAACAAACGAGTCTCGATCCAGTTGGTAGGTCGTAGTGGATGCTGGGATCGGACTGTTAGGACCATAGTCGAGTTGGTATTGGATCGTCAGACCTGGATCAGCGGATGGGATAGCCAGAATCCAATGACTGTCGCTGCCGACACGCAACGGCATAACAAGTTCCAGTGCGGTACATGTGGCCGGTTGCTTGCGGACGCCTGATCGTTCTAGTGCAAGTGCAAAGGCCATGGCACTGCCATCCATCCCTGGCATCTCCGGTGCATCGCATTCGATAACGCAATTGTCGATGTCCATCGCATAGAGTGCGGCTGCAACGTGCTCAACCATTTCGACATGGCAAGCGTTGGTGACTAGGGTCGTTCGAAGACTTGTATCGCGTCGGTTGGAAGCAATGGATTGGATCTCTGGCCTACCGGGCAGGTCCACGCGGCGAAAAATGATTCCAGTGTTGGGCATTCCAGGCAGAAAGGTCAATGTGATCGGACGGCCGGACCAATAGCCGCGGCCGCTCACATGCGCCATGTGCTCTATCGTTTGTTGGAATCGAATCTGTTGCATGCGTGACGCCGAAATCCGTTTCGTGTCCGTGGAATGAAGTGTGCTGGTTGGGCTCGTCCTGAATCCAACTTGTCTGAGCCGCGGGCGCTAGCCGCGTTCATTGCCGATTTGTTTAC
>JANLUJ010000274.1:0-2021 GCA_031363425.1 Pirellula sp. | reverse complement strand
CAGGCTGGAAGCCTACCCCACTTCAATTACATCCAAATTCCGTAGTCTCTACAAACGAAATTGAAATGTGCGGTATTGCAGGTGGAATTTGGTCTGGCAATGCTCAGGGGCTAAGCCGCGATCAATTGGTCCGAATGACCGATGCTATAGCGCATCGAGGGCCGGATGATCAAGGGCACTTGATCATTCCCTCTAAAGCAGACCGCTCGATCATCGATGGCCGGCCAACCCATGGCGTAGCGCTTGGCTTTCGAAGACTCTCCATCATCGATTTGACCACAGGGCATCAGCCGCTTGGCAACGAAGACGGAACGGTGCAGATTGTATTCAATGGGGAGATCTATAACTACCAACAACTTCGGCATCGATTGGAAGGAGCGGGGCACACCTTTCGTACGCAATCGGACACTGAGACGATTGTTCACTTGTTTGAAGACCTCGGCCTCGAATGCTTTGAGCACCTGAACGGCATGTTCGCACTTGCCATTTGGGATGGTCGCAACGACCGCTTGGTTCTGGCTCGAGATCGGATGGGCAAGAAGCCTCTGTATTACACGGTCCAAGATGAAAGGTTGGTCTTTTCTAGCGAACTCAAGTGCTTGATGACATTGCCCGGGATCAACAAAGAAATAGATCCTGGTGCTATCGATCTCTATTTAACGTATCAGTACATACCTCACCCGCATTCGATTTACAAAGGCATCCACAAATTACCGCCAGGGCACTATGCCGTTTTCGAAAATGGAAACTTGCGAATCGAGAAGTATTGGAAAGTCGATTGGGCCAAGGAGATCGCTATCGACCAACCAACGGCTTCGGCTCAGTTGCGGACGATGCTCTCTGACGCAGTCCGCATTCGGCTGCGAAGCGACGTTCCACTCGGCGCGTTCCTTTCCGGTGGCATCGATTCGTCGCTCGTAGTCGCGATTGCCCAGCAACAGCTGGATAGGCCGATTCAGACTTTTTCCATTGGATTTTCTGAGCCCGATTTCGATGAGACACACTACGCAAAAATGGTTGCGGACCATGTTGGTACCAAACACCAACGGTTTGAGGTAACGCCAGATGCGATGGGTATTCTCGATCGTTTGGTGGATCATTATGACGAGCCATTCGGCGATTCGTCTGCCGTACCCACTTGGTATCTAAGCGAACTGACGCGCAAGCATGTGACGGTGGCACTCAGTGGCGATGGTGGCGATGAGCTCTTTGGCGGCTATGAACGCTATCGAGCATTGGTGCTCAGCGGACAATTGCAGTCTTGGTTGCCGGTGAGATGGCTCAATCAGACTTGGATCATGAAGCGACTGCCGGATTCGAGCGCGAGGCGATCACTTCTGCGTCGTGTTCGTCGCTTCTGCGAAACGCTAGGACAACCTCCGATCGAGCGCTACATGAATTGGATTCAGATCTTTAGCGAGGCGAGCCGACTTGATCTCTATCAAGAGTCCTTTATCGAGCAATTGCCCGATCGAAATCCGGTTTCTTTTTTGGCCGACGCGTGGCGTGAAGCTGGCAAAAGGGACTTGCTCAGTTGTGCGTCGATCGCGGATCTTCAAACGTATATGCCTTGTGATTTGATGACCAAGGTGGACATTGCTTCAATGGCTCATTCGTTGGAGGCACGTCAGCCATTGCTGGACTATCGCTTGATTGAATGGGCTTCATCGTTGCCTTCAACCTTGAAGCTCCGAGGCAAGAGAGGCAAGCGATTGTTGATGGATACCTATTACGATCTCTTGCCGAAAGAGATTTGGCATCGATCGAAGATGGGCTTTGGGGTCCCGATTGCCAAATGGTTTAGAACCTCTTTGCGTGATCGAACGTACGATGCTTTGCTTGGTCCAGATGCGCACTGCCACCAATATTTCCGACGCGAGGCCATTGCGACGTTGGTGGACGAACACATGACAGGCAGAGCAAATCAAGCGTACAGGCTTTGGAATTTGCTGTTCTTGGAACTGTGGCTCAGGAACAACAAGACGAGCTCGTAGCGTCGCAGGCCGGGCAACGCTTTGAAG
>JANLUJ010001036.1:0-5794 GCA_031363425.1 Pirellula sp. | reverse complement strand
CTCCGACAAAATTGTCCTGAAAATGTATGGAGGAAAACAGGTCTCTGAATCCGAAGCCCCGGACTTTCACGCCATCATGCGAAACCTGACCCAGGCCGGAAGCCTTCCGATGCCCAAACTTTATATTATTCCTGGAGAAGCACCCAATGCCTTTGCCACCGGAAGAAATCCTACCCATGCGGCCGTCGCCGTAACCGAAGGGCTCGTTCGAATTTTGGATCGGAACGAATTGTCCGGTGTTTTGGGACACGAACTGGCCCATGTCCAAAATCGTGACATTCTGATCGGATCGATCGCCGCAACTCCGAGACGACGACGGGCTTCGTTTAGCATCTCGGCCGTTTTGGACGATCCAACCCGGGTTACACCCATATCTCGGACCTTGATGAGTGCGTCACAGTCTCTGATGCCACCCGCCGCTTTGACTTGTACGGGCGCCTGCACATGGTTAAGCATCAACTGAAGATCCTCCATGGTTGCGCCCCCTGTGCCGTAGCCTGTACTTGTCTTTACCCAGTCTGCCCCGACATGACAGCAAATTTTGCAGAGTCGTATCTTGTGTTCATCCTGAAGGTAGCAATTCTCGAAGATGACCTTGACGCGTCGTTGCGCAGCATGCGAAAGCTTGACGATCGCATCGATTTCGTTTTCCACCAGCTCCCAATTCCCGCTTAGGACTGCACTAATGTTGGAAACCATATCCAATTCGAGACAGCCTTCGTCGATCAGTTGCTCGGCCTCAATCAACTTCGTGCGAGTCGTATTACCTCCATGAGGAAAACCGACCGTGCTACTTGGTGCAACCGTTGTGCCGGCCAGAAGCTCGGAGCAGCGTTTGTGGTAATAGGGCAGGATACAAACGCTCCCGACATCGTAGGCGATAGCCAGTTGGATGCCTGCTTCGAGTTGTTCGATTGTTAGCGTTGGGTTCAGCAGCGAATGGTCTATCATTTTCGAAAGGTCTGAGTACTGGAAGTTGGCCATTTGGGACAAGCTTTCGACAATCTGAGGAACGAATTAATTGGAATAACGAAACGAAATATCGGAGAAAAGGGAGTTGAAAAGTCTAACAACAAAGCAGTTCGATTGGGATAGGCTTCCAGCCAGTCATTTCGAAATCGACAGGCTGGAAGCCTACCCCACATTGGAATCCGATACTAACGTGACGAGCCAAGATTCCGTGAAACATTTCCAAAAATTTGCCGGACTGCTATCGAACCGCCGGTTCACTTGGCGTTAAACTGAGGACCCGAAAGGATTTGATTGCCACGAAAAGAATTTGAACTCAATTTTCCAATGCCCAAACCCCCTCGTCCACTGTCTAGTCGAAACCTCGAGACTGTATTGTCATGGCAAGCTCGAGAGCGAATCTTGCTCGCGCCCTTCGCTATGTTCTCATCGCAATCGGCTGGCCGAGAGCATCCCGAACCACAACATGATTATCGCGGCCCCTTTCAACGCGATCGCGATCGCATCTTGCACAGTGCGGCTTTTCGTCGACTAAGCGGCAAGATGCAGGTTTTTACAGGAGACATGGGGGACTACCACCGAACGCGACTTACGCACACCAACGAAGTCGCATCTTTGGCTCGAACTATTGGTCGGACGCTTCGCCTCAACGAAGACTTGATCGAGGCAATGGCCCTCTTGCACGACATTGGACACCCGCCATTCGGACACTGTGGCGAAGACGCGCTGCAGGCCTGCGTCAAGGACTTTGGAGGTTTCTCACATAACGCTTTTGCATTAGAATTGGCGACTCGCATCGAACAACGCTATACGTCTTATCCAGGTCTTAATTTGACTCGAGAGGTTCTGTCAGGCCAACAGTTTCGGTCGCATAAAGATTCTGGCACGGTCCCGATGCTAGAAATCCAGGTCGTCGATTCCGCCGACAGCATCGCATACGATGCGCATGACTTAGATGACGCCCTCAAACTTGGCCTTCTCAGCTGGCAACAGCTTACCGGATTGGGGCTGGTTCAACGTGCACGGCAAGTTTCCCCTCTAGATCAAAGCAACTTCAGCAATCGTCGACAAATGTTGGTGCATACCCTCATCGATATCCAGATGGACGATTTTCTCAAGTATGCGATGGGTTTACTATCGGAGGCCAGCCAGTTGGATAGCCGAGCTGTTCAGGACGTTGGGATTCAGCTGCAAATGTCACCGGAAATGCAATCTGACAAAGAGGAATTGGAGGCCTTTTTGTTTGAACATGTCTATCGACATCCCAAGTTGGTCGAAGTGCGCTTACGTGCAGCAACTCGATTGAATCAATTGTATCGACTTCTTAAGTCGTATCCTCAACGAATGCCGGATCGATTTCAAAAATGGGTTTCCGAGTGGGGAGTCGAACGCACTGTTGCAGTCTATTTGGCCGGAATGACGGACCGATTTTGCGATGACCAGTACATTGCATTGGTCGAATTGGGCAGAGATGCCGGGCAAGATTGGAGCTAACTCCGTCGCATGGCCCTGGGCCGTGGTTGACTCTAGCTGCACGCGTAAGATTCGCCCACACCCAATTCGGACCCAAGCTGAAACGAGAAAACTCCCGCTGGTTGCTGAATTAGACACCTAAACCGGATTTCCTGAATACAATCAGAAGTAATCCCCAAGAAACCGATTCGTTTGTCGAACTCACCAGATCATGCACAAAAAAATAGTCATCCTTGCTCCCCTCTTGATGGCCATGTTCTTACCGACGCTGGCGTTGGCTCAAAGACCATCGGCTCCGAAGCTGTTTTCTCAAAAAACGTTACTTTATGCTCGCGTGGATGACACGCGGGAACTCAAGGCGAAGCTTGCACAGACTTCAATGGGCAGGCTATCAGACGATCCGCAACTAAAACCCATTATAAGTTCTTTTTACTCCACATTCTCGACTTTAGTTCAGGGAATGCAGGATGCCGTTGGGGTGAATTTGGATGAGTTGTTGTCCATTCCGAACGGCGAGCTTGCGATTGCACTTGTTCCGACCAAAACAACTCCGGTGCTTTGTGCAATGCTCGAAGCGGGTGACGAACTACCTGCCGTTGAACTCATGATTGGACGACTGGAAAGTAGAATATCCGCCAGTGGTGGTACCAAGAGCAGTAAGGAAATTGGTAAGATCACGGTCAATCAGATCCGCAATGGCACTGCAGAAGACCGACAATTGGGGTTCTTTCTTCAGTCAGGTGTTTTGGTTGTTTGCAACAACGCTGAATACGCTGAAACGCTTGCTCAGATCTGGCAGGGCAGTGGCATCGATCACAAGTCACTGGCAGACAACCGGGACTTCACTACGATTTTGAGCCGATGCGTAGGAACGGCTGGCGAACGCCCTCAGGCCTCGTTTTATGCTAACCCACTTGCTCTATATCGTGAGTTATCTAAGTCGAATTCGTCCAGTCTTTTGGTGCTAGCCACCTTAAAAACTCTAGGCCTCGACGGTTTCAAGGGTATCGGTGGCAGTGCCATTTTTGCTCCAAACGATTTCGACTCAATCGTGCATGCGCATTTGCTGATGGACACCAATCGTCGCGGGGCATTGCGTGCGGTGCGGCCTAAGAGTGGTTCGACCGAACCAGAGCCCTGGGTAAACGACAAAGTCGTTAGCTACGGAACCATGAACTGGGATTTTGCAAAAACGTTGAAAGCGATTGCAGAGATTGTGGATTCCTTTGGCGGTGAAAACACTTTTGAAAACAATGTGGTCGCGCGCGGCAGCAGCCAAATTGGAATTGATCTAAGAAAGGATTTCTTGGAGCTGTTGAACGATCGATTGTCGTTGGCCCAATTGATATTGTCGACCAAACGCATCAACAGCCAGAGCAATCTGGTTGGAATTCACGTCAAAGATACGCAACGAATTAAGACGGACGTATTGCCAAAACTATTCAACAAACTGAAAGCCAACGAAGTCCGTTGGAGTTCCAAGGTGATTGGCGACTCCACGATCTACTTTCTCGACCTAAAAAACGACAATCCAACCATTCGCGTGCAACAACCATCGTTTGCGGTGGTCGGCGATGACTTGTTGGCGAGCGACTCTACCGAATCGATCGAACAAGCCATCAAAACGCTTTCAAGTGGTGATGATCTCTTGAGCGAGTCGATCGAGTACAAGATTATTCGTGATAAAATCAAAGTGCAACTTGGCGACAAAGAGACCTCCATCATGTCGTATCAACGCCCAGAGGAATCTTTGCGGTTGTTCTACGATTTGGCCAGCGACGAGGAAAACATAGCTCGGTTAGAGGCCATTTCCGAAAGCAATCCGTTTTTTGCATCTTTGGTGGCCGCACTCAAAGGTAAACGTCTCCCTCCGTTTGAGGTAATATCAAAGTACTTAGCACCTTCTGGGGCATTCGTCGTCGAAGAAGAGGATGGGTTGCATTACACCACCTTCAGCATTCGACGCGAATAGTCCATCGGACATTTAATTTATTTTCCATCGCTACCGTCTTGGCACCGCATTCCAAATATTCGGGCAGTTGTTTTTCAACAGATCGACAAGGCTTGCTGGAAGCAATTCCGTTGTCAATGGAACGAATAGAGTGTCTTCCATCTCAAGGTTGCCTGACACACGTCCATATTTGTACTCGCTGGTTAAACCGCCATCCGGCGTTAACGACGACGCATCCACCGTCGCAGCAGGCACTGAAAGATAGATCCGCTCCACCATCGGTGGACGTTTCGTTTCCCCACGAACCAATTGGCGTTTAATAAACAACTGGCGATAAAGCTGTTTGGCAGTCAGTTGTCCCGGATCGATCAACGTGACTTGCTCGGCAATCAAAGCTCGATAGGGCTGCTGTCCGCTTTGGTCTCGATAGTCTCGCAAACGCGACAAGCTTTGCAATATGCGAACGGCCTCATACGGAAAATGTGTGCAACCGAGTATCACTTTCTCAAGCGGTTGAACTGCACCCGATCTTCGATATCCCTCCACCAACGTAGCAACATCGTAACGCACGTAGTTTTCCACCGAGTTCAGTCGCCAAGTCTCCGGTCGATCCAGTTCGCCGAGTATCCCATTCGCTTCGAAGCCATAGACCTTCGCCAGTGAGACATCGATCGGTGCGCGAGCGTTACCGATCGATGGTCCCTGGTATTCCGAAATGTTCGATGCGAGAAAGGCTGAGCTCCCCTCGATCGCGCCTGCCAAACCAAGGCTGCCTTGCTGCCAGACAATTGGATTGCGCTTGCCAGCAAGTCCAGCTGCACGAACAATAGCCCTCGGGTAGGCTCCACTGCTGCATGTTCCCAAAGTGGCCATCACCGCCACGGCACTTGTTGGTCCATTTGCGGGCAACTCTTGCACAAACGAATCGGCACCTGCCTCGACAACACCGACGACCATAATCGGCAGCTTCCAACGATCGACGGCCGCTCGAATGTCTTCAAGACCATAGGCAGTTGCGGTATTGCAAGCGATGACAATGGCTTTCACTGAGGGCTTGTCGAATGAAGGAGTCTTAGCCTTCGCAGTGGACCAATACCGATTGCCCAACAAAAAAATTGCATCCTTCATGATCAACTCGCGCAGGAAGTCTTCCTTGCCGGCGGCGGAGTAGTTGCCATATGGCATGTTGGCTTGATCGCCAAGGTAGACAAAGCGCTCATTCTGGAAGTCAGGAACGCCATCAGCCCCAGGCTGTCCATTGGTAAGCGCTCACCATGACCGGGGTTAGATTTTGGCGGCACGGGGTTGATTTGCGGGGTAGTTTTTGCTTGTGGCAACGTCGCCACTTTTTCAAAGACCAACTCAACTCGCGAGGCCATCGTGACCCGATCTCCAGACTCC
>JANLUJ010000980.1:0-5602 GCA_031363425.1 Pirellula sp. | reverse complement strand
CGCCATCATGAATGTTAGGACCCGAGTGGAATCAGTGCGAATGGCAATTGCGGCCATATCCATCATCAACTTGCAATGTTCGCTCCAATCGCGAGGAACTCCGGCAGGTCTTGGGAAGTTGGGAATACCGTCCTCACCAACGCGCAATTTGTCGGAGTTCACAAGCCGGTTTTCAACTTCACGGACCGCGTACAAATACTCATCGAGTTTTCTTTTGTCAGCTATGCCAAGTTTTTTTTGTAGTCCAGTTGCATCCTCTTGGACGAAATCCAAGACACTCTTTCTTCGTTCCAATCGCGCAGCACGATTCTTGCCTTGGCTGACGTTGTCTCCATTGCCAAACAATCGATCAAAGATTGCAGAGGGGTCGTTTTCTTTGGCCAATGGACTAGTTTCGTTACGCCAAGCCAAGTTGCTAGAATAGGCGCACGAGTAACCACTATCGCAATTTCCCGCTTGAGCCGAGCCCTCAAGCCCCATTTCCAAAGACGCGAATCGCGACTTAGAACCAATGACCTGCGCTGCAACTTGATCAACTGAAACGCTGTTCTTGATGTCCGCACCATTCGTCTTCTTGGGGTGCGCTCCGGTAAGGAATGAGGCACCCGAGCGAGCATGATCGCCTGCTCCATCTTCGTGAGCCCTGGCTCCATCCAAAGTCAATCCGCTGAAAACCGAAATGGTTTCTCGGTGCTTCGCCAGGGGTTCCATGGTTTGGGACAACGCGTATCCTGCCCCTTCGATCGCTGGCGTCCAGGCTGGCATATGCGCCCCATTAGGAACCATAAAGAACATCGTTCGCAATGGCGCCTGCGGCGCCGCGGCCGAAGCCAACCGGCCAATGGGGAGCATCGCATCGAGGAGTGGCAAACTCATGGCTGTGCCTAAGCCACGGAGTACGGTTCTGCGAGATAGCGGTCGATGGTTCATAGTTCGTCACGAATTCCTTTGCGTTGAAACGGATCGCTGGTCACGATTTCAAGAATGAGAGTCGAAAATTTATAGTCATCTTGAACGAGCTTGGCTTGGATTTTGTCAATAGCGCAACGGTCATAGTATTCTAGCCCACGGCCTAAGCCGTATACCAACATCTTTTCCGCTAAGCAGCGCACAAATTTGTCTGCGTTCTTGCCGCCGATGTTACGAATTAAATCCGCCGGTCCTTTGATCTTTTCGCCGCCCGGCAACTCACCCGATGGTTCGATAGGCTGGCCATAGTCGATGGTGCGCCAACGCCCAATTGCGTCGTAGTTTTCCAATGCCAATCCAATCGGGTCCATCAGTTTATGACAAGAAGCACAGGCTGGGTCAGCTCTATGTTGCTCCATTCTTTGACGCAGTGTACCTGTCAGTTCAGCCTTGTCCAATTCCGGCACGCCAGGCGGTGCCGGAGGGGGTGGAGTACCTAGCAAATTTTCAAGAACCCACTTTCCTCGTTTTACCGGACTCGTTCGAGTCGGATTGCTTGTCACCGCTAGGATTGACGCATGAGTCAACAAACCTAATCGTTTGTGCCCTTTCGTCGAAACCATTCGAAACTCGTCCCCTTCGACGCCCGGTATGCTATAGAACTTGGCCAGTTGGTTGTTCATGAAAGAATAATCAGCATCTAAAAGTCGCATGACACTCTTGTCCTCACGCATGATGTGCTCGAAGAACAGGATCGTTTCACGGCGAGCCAGCGCCGGGATCTCCGCTTGCCATTGTGGAAACAGATTGGCATTCGGAACAAACTGATCGAGTTTTCGCAACGTCAACCATTGACCGGCAAAGTTCTCAACGAATGCACTTGATCGCTTGTTCTTGATCATCCGTTCGATTTGTTGCTTCAAGATCGTGGGATCTTGCAATTGCTTCTTCGTTGCGAGAACCAGCAGTTCTTGATCCGGCATCGAACTCCATAGAAAATAACTAAGTCTCGTTGCAAGTTCGAAGTCCGTTAGCAAGGGAAACTGACCACCAACCTGAGCCGCCGGCTCTTCCACTTTGAAAAGGAAGCTAGGTGAAACCAAGATGGCTTGTAAGCCAATTTGTAAGCCTGCTTCGAAAGATTCACCTGATTCGACCACCTCGTTCACCAAGTCTGCAAGACGTTTCACTTCTTGGTCCGTCGCTCGCCTACGAAAAGCCTTGCTTGCAAGTGGCCTGAGGACCTCACTTGCCGCTTGTTCAACGGACACGCCAGTACCGGGCCGCGTCTTGACGATAGTGCGATGACTTGTTGGCAATTGGGATTCAGGGGTGGGCGCAGCTGCTTCTCGGCCTGTGATCTTAAGGTCGTGGATTATTATGTTGCGGTCTTCCGCGGGCTTGCCCTTTTTGGCCTCGACTGTCTTGTCGTTGGTGAACTCGATCGCAATCGATCTTTTGCCGGCCCTTGTGATTTTAAGCGGTACCACAAAGCTCTTTGGGCTTTCTGAGTTCTCGGTCTGCACGGTGATCGCGTCCACCTTTTTCCCGTCAACCAAAATGCTCATCCGTGGATATTCGCCGGCCGCTGGAGTACCGGTCAGACCCATTTCCAAGAAGTAGTCTCCTTTGAATGGGATTTGCTCGTCGATCGTGATTTTGCCATTGGAGTAAAACGAAAAGGTACTTCCTGACGATTTGCCAGAGGACCCAGCGGATAACTCGGTTGGTTTGCGGAACGATTCAAACGCCCGCCCAGGCTCGGGAGCAACGATGGCTTTTTGGCTAATCTCTTCGGCAGCGGTGATGTACTTTTCCATCAACAAGGGGGGCAATGTGAGGACGTCCCCAATGTTGTCAAAACCATATCCGACATCGTCACCTGGAAACCCGGCTGCAGGTGGATAGTCGATTCCTAACAAATCGCGAACCGTGTTCCGATACTCTGCGCGATTCAGCCGGCGCAACGTTACACTCCCCGGATTCGGAGTCCGTCCACAATCGATATCGTTGATAGCTGACTTGAGCCAATCAACCAACCTCTTGCGGTCAGCTGAAACAAGCGGAGCGGCATCTTTAGGCGGCATGTCCTCTATTTCAAGTCGCTGAATTACCTTTTCCCAAGTTTGGCGTTCCTTGAGAATCGACTTAGAGGATTTGAAATTGCTCAATGCAAGCCCGGCTTCGGCTTCCATACCTGAATGGCACTCCAAGCAGGCGGATTTCAAAATAGGCTGTATCTTTTCGAAAAACTCCCTGTCCCTGGCGGCCCAATCGATTGCAATCGCTCGCGGCATGGTTGACCACAGTAGAGAATGCACCAATGCGATTGCAATCGAGGCAAAAGCCAACCTCTGAAAGCTAGTTTTCGCATTAAAATCATCCAAACTGATAGCGGATTGGCGACTAAGCATTGCACCGATGCGGATTAGGGGTAGGGTTTTTCAAGCAAGTGGGGACTGAAATCCACTCTAGCTGGTAACTTATTAGCTCACGACTAAATTTTAGGCGAGCGGCAATGTGAGAACTACCGATCATAAACCGAAACGAGAATGAGGGAACTGCCGAATTGCCCCTCGCTTACGCTTCGGGTTAGGATAATTCAAGCTGCCGCTCGCCTTACAACACCGAACAAGCGAACCAACCATGCAAATTGTACCGCCAGCAGAATTGATTTCGAAAAAATGTGTCCCTTGTGAGGGTGGTGTTGAGGCCTGCACGCTAGAGCACTCCCAAAACCAGGTCCGATTGCTTCCTAATTGGCAGCTAAGCGTGGATGGGAAATGGATCCATCGCAAGCTAGTTTTCAAGAATTTTGTTCAGGCCGTCGTCTGCATTAACAAGATTGCGGAGCTTGCCGAAGCCGAAGCTCATCATCCCGATCTCCATTTGACAGGCTATCGCAATTTAGAAATCGCGGTTTCCACGCATGCGATCGACGGCCTCTGTGAAAACGACTTTATCCTGGCTTCGAAGATCGACACTTTGGTGGCGAGTGAGTTCCCGAAATTGGATGCTGCGAAACCTGGAAAGTCGAACTAAATGGTGCCATCGCTTGTCGTAGCGAGTGAACTAGCTGCGCAATTCAATTCACCCATTATTTTTTGCGAGGGTCTTCGGCTTTCTTTTAGGACGCGAGCGGGCGATCAAACCGTCCTTAACGATTTGTGTTTAGAGGTTGCATCGGGCCAAATTGTTTCGCTGCTTGGCCCGAGTGGATGTGGCAAAAGTACTTTGTTGCGGGTCGTTGCTGGCCTAATTGAAGCTGATGCGGGCGAAGTCTTTGTCGATGGCGAACAGGTCTCGCAATCCATGCCACGCTCATCGCGTGAGAAGTTGTCGTTCGTTTTTCAAGAACCTGCCCTCTTGCCATGGCGTAGCGTTTGGCAGAACGTAATGCTACCGTCTCAACTCAGGGGTCTTCAGCGAAAGAAAGAAACCCGCGACTTTGTGGAACACCTCCTTGGATTGGTTGGTTTTCAGAAAGCCGATTGGAGCAAGTTCCCGTCTCAACTTTCCGGTGGCATGAAAATGAGAGCTTCGATCGCGCGAGCTATGTCGACACGACCGACAATCCTTCTGCTCGACGAACCGTTTGCCGCCTTGGATGACATGTTGCGATCCAAGCTTAATGATCTACTGCTCGCCATCGCTTCGGAACAGAAGTGCACGATGCTCTTTGTAACGCATAATATTTCAGAAGCAATCTATTTGAGCGATGCCGTTGCGATCATGAGCCAAGGGCGAATAGCAGAGCGCATGGACATGCCGTTCCCATTTCCACGACAAGCAAATTTACGGAGTACCGCCGAGTTTGCAGCTTGCTATGGCAAGGTGGCTGCAGCGCTATCGAGAGGCCATTCATGAACGCGTCGATGAGCAAGCTGTTGATTTACTTTGCACCCTTTCTCGTCTTTGCGGTTGTCGCGACCATTTGGCATTTTGTCGTTATTTGGCTTCGAGTTCCGAACATCATTTTGCCAAGTCCAATCGCAGTCATGAATGCACTGTGGCACGAACGCAGCGTGCTCCTCAAAGCGAGTTGGGTTACGCTTCAAGCGGCGGCCGCAGGCTTGTTGTGCAGTGCCGTGTTCGGCAGTCTAATTGCCGTGTTGTTTAGTCAGTCATCGCTGCTGCGAGTTGCGTTGTATCCCTACGTTATTTTTTTGCAAACGGTACCTATAGTCGCCATAGCCCCGCTATTGATTATATGGTCGGGCAACAACTTCCGAACCATCGTGCTGGTGGCCACAATCATCAGCATCTTTCCGGTGATAGCCAACGTGACCAGTGGCCTGCTATCAATCAACGAAAACCTTCGGGAGCTTTTTCGCATGCAATCGGCCACTCGTTGGCAGATGCTGACCAAGCTACGCATACCTGCTGCCATTCCACAGCTGGTGCTCGGACTACGGATTAGCTCTGGGTTAGCGGTGATCGGCGCCATCGTGGCTGAGTTTTTCGTTGGCAATAGCGGCGAGTACGATGGTCTCGGAACGATTATGACATCGCGACAAGCGAATCTCAAAACGGCGGAACTGATCGCGGCCCTTATGGCCTGCACCTGTTTGGGAATCTTGCTATTTGCCTGCGTAAATCTTCTGGGCGCGACCTTGCTTCGACGTTGGACCAGAACTTCCGGCTTTGAATCGGACAAGTAAAGGCATTCACGTAGGTCCGGCTGTCCTCAGCC
>JANLUJ010000902.1:0-1400 GCA_031363425.1 Pirellula sp. | reverse complement strand
GCCGTCGCCGGTTAAACGAGTTTGTCTGAACTCTAGCTAACTGCCTGCACTTAAGAGCGCCGATCCCATCGTTACCCCAGGGGCCGGCAATGTGCTGTTCCCTTGCAAGTACATGTCGATCGCTCGTGCGGCTCCACGTCCTTCGTTGATGGCCCACACGACAAGCGATTGTCCACGCCGGCAGTCACCTGCAGCAAACACCCCCGGTACGTTGGTTGTAAATTTGCCATGCTCTGCGTTGTAGTTGCTGCGCGGATCAAGTTCAACACCTAGCAATTCGGATACGGCGTTCTCAGGCCCGAGGAAACCCATCGCCAGCAACACGAGATCCGCACCGATGACCTCTTCGCTACCAACGACTTCCTCCATCGTCATCCGACCATCCTTTTTGACCCACTGCACACGGACCGTTTTGATGCCGGTCACGTTTCCCTTGCCGTCATCGATAAACTCCTTGCTCAAGATGCAATACTCTCGTGGGTCGCTTCCAAACTTCTCTTCGGCTTCTTCGTGACCATAGTCGACTCGGAACGTTCTAGGCCATTGGGGCCAAGGATTGTCTGACGCTCTTTCTTCGGGCGGTTTGTCCAGCAATTCAAAATTGACAAGCTGTGTGCATCCATGACGCAAACTTGTACCGATGCAATCACAGCCGGTATCCCCACCGCCAATAACGACGACGCGCTTGCCTGCTGCAGAAATGTACTTGCCGTCTGCATGTTTGCTATCCAGCAAACTTGATGTGTTAGCAGTCAAGAATTCCATCGCAAAATGCACGCCATTGAGATGTCGACCCGGGATCGGTAAATCGCGAGGCTTGGTCGCACCCGTTGAGAGCAAGACCGCATGATTCTCAGCCATCAATTGCTTGGGATCAACGTTTTTTCCTACATTGGCCCCAGTCACGAATTTAACACCCTCAGCGCTCATCAAATCCAAACGGCGTTGGACTACTCCCTTGTCTAGTTTCATATTAGGGATGCCATATGTGAGCAGACCTCCGATGCGATCTGCGCGTTCGTAAACCGTTACCGAATGTCCAGCTCTGTTCAGTTGATCAGCCGCCGCTAGGCCAGCCGGCCCACTTCCGATAATCGCGATACTTTTACCGGTACGCGACTGAGGAGGATTCGCCGTTACCCAGCCCTCTTCAAACGCCCGGTCGATGATAGCGTTCTCAATGTTCTTGATAGTCACGGGCGGGTTTGTGATTCCGAGGACGCATGCACCCTCGCACGGCGCCGGACAAACTCTGCCAGTAAACTCGGGGAAGTTATTGGTTTTGTGCAGTCGATCGACTGCCTCCCGCCATCGGCCATGGTAGACCAAATCATTCCACTCAGGAATCAAGTTATCTATTGGACATCCTGTAGCCGACTGGCAAAACGGCACGCCACAAT
>JANLUJ010000887.1:0-8655 GCA_031363425.1 Pirellula sp. | reverse complement strand
TTCGTTTCGCCCGGACTCCCATCGCAAGAGTATTCGGGATTGCTCATTCGCTTGCACTGTCACTACGACCTGGCCATCAACCACTGATAGTGTATCAAATTCTCGACCTTGGCAATCAACTCGCCATGCTTCTACTACGCGTCGAAAGAAGCTGAGTTTAGCCGAACCAAACTTCCCTCGCATTTCACGCATCCAAATGCAAGCATCCGCCTGTATTCCAGTCCAAAGGTCGGATTCCCCTGCAGGCAAACTATTCGGTTCCAAGACCGGCCCAACGTCGTCCCATGCGAGGTTCACATGCGACAAACTGCACTGAGCAAGCCAAGCCCCTTGGTCTGTTTCTTGGGGCTCTAAGAAGTCCTCAACGATCCAAGGCGAGTCCAATTGATCCATCGCCGTTTCATACGCTCGCGGCCAATCCAATCCAATTGCGAATCGCGATCGAGTGCTACCGTCGTTAGCCATTGGAAGATACGTATTCAAGAAACGTGAGCCCGACCGACGATGCGCACTTAACCCTTCAGGGGCGATGCAAATACGGTGATCGGCGTCATCGATTTCGATCAGCTCCACCGTGCCTTGAAACGGAGCTTGCAACTTGCCTTTGATTCCTTGAGACCAGGCGGAAATGCTGGCTCCTTCATTTTGCCAAGCCGTTCGCCACACACAGCTACAGGAGTCATGCTTCAGGTTTTCTCCGACGATCTCAATGACAACCCAACGGGATCCTTTCCACAGGGTGTATCGGGTGGTGACTTGAGCCAACGTACCGTCGACATTTTTGGCTGATCCCGTTACTTCGATGATGCCTACGAGCGGCGAGGACTCAACCAACTTGAGGCGAACATCAGAAAGCTCGATACCATCCGCCTCATCCCATTTGCGCTGCACGTCGGATGGTCCTCGTACCAGCGAAGTCATTCCACTCATGTGGCTGCCTCGCTTGTTGGCTATATAGACCGAGCGCAAATGACCCTTCTTAGGATCGATTTGGATTTCCATAAACTCATTTGCTAGTGTCCAATCGGACTGCGCGATGCCCGATCTCGCGCCAGCAACTCGCTTCCAAAAAGGTGGTTTGGTTAACGATGTCCCTGCCGCCAATGGAATCGACTGCCCCGATTGCGATGCGCGAAAGCGAACAAAGCCAAAGGGTGGTATGTCGATGACTACGCGCGATGTCCCATCCCTTTTTTCCGAAGCAAAGATCCTGGTACACGAAGCTGCATCAACGGTACCTGGAATGTCACTCAAAAAAACTCGCTGAGGTGCATTCGACGGATTGAGCATTAAGTAAGCTCGATTCTCTGACGATATCCTGCCCTCCGGTTTCGAGCGTCTAGTACTCGCCAATGACCGTTGAATGCGTGCCATAAGGTTTCTGCGCAACGCGATAATTCGCTCGGCAATGCCCTTCGGTTCAAACGACTCATCAAACCAACCATCGACTTGAGAAAGCAGATTCGCTATTTCAACTTGAGCCGTTTCTGTCTCATCCCCTTTGTTCGATGACTGATTGGCAACTTGACACCAAAGGTGATGCAAAGACCACAGACGCTCAGCCTGACTCCGAATTTTTTCGTATTCGACCAATCGATTGTGAAGCTGATGCTGTTCCTGGACCTCTTTTGGAACTGGAACTTGGAAAGCATTGCTCGGAAAACTATCGCTTGAATACGGTTGGTTTGTGGAGGCAAAGTAGTCTTCGACGGTGTGGAATTTCCCAAGTGCGGGCGTCCTCGCGATGACACGTTGAAGATCATCCAAAGCTTGCAATCGAATTCCAGGCCAGTGCGCTAGAACCAAAGTCGGTGTATGGTGGTAGTCCAATTGAGAGGACAGTTTTGAGGCCAAGTCGACATAGCTATCCGCATTCGCCCCGTCCAAAACGTGCCCTAGCACCGTGTCGAGTGACTTTCCATCATTCGAAGCCTGCCATCGTATCTTTGCCTGATCTTTCTCTGGTACCGTTCCGCCCGACCAAGCAGCTAGCAACGCACCTGAGTATCCAAATTGGGTGAGCCAGATGGGCGATGAAGCCAGGAATCCAGGTCGGAATCGTGTAAAGACCCTCGGAGCTGGAAAGCCACGTTCCAAATAGGATCTCAAACCACGTCCAAGCTCACGAACAATAGATGATGCGGACATGTAGGCATGTGGGCGTTCGTGCTCAAGACCTCCGACCAGTGAGCATTCCTTGTTCGCGATGCGTTGACACAGTGTCGTCGCTGCGTCAGCATTCTTATCCTTCAGACTACTCAACAATTGCGAGGTGGCGATGACATTAAACGGATGCTCGACTTTCAGTTGTCGATCAAGCGATTGGCCAAGTGTACTTGTCGCTAACAAGACTACATCGAGCAGGTAAGCTTGCTGTGAGCAATATCGGTCCCTTTCTTGAGACAGGGAGTCAAAGCTCGCTTGAAGCCAACGCTCGGTCTCATCGGGGTCTTGGCCAAGGGAAGCGCGAGCCGCCGAAAGCACTTGTTCCGTGAACAAGATCCAGTCGATGTTCCACGAATAGCGAAGCTTCCGTGCTAGAATTTGAACCTGAAGCACGGCGTAGCCAAGGGCGTAAAAATCATCGACATGCAGAGGTACTTGCTGGTTCTCATTTGCCTGTCCGACTTTCGAAGTACTAGCGGATGCAATGAGAGATTCGACCAATTGAGGTCGCGCCATGAACTGCGACTCGATGATCGAGCAGTGGTTCATTTGCAGTTGCTCGCGAATCGGGACCTCTAAATTGGACTTGGATACCTCCGGGCAAAGGACGAGAGATGCATTCAAGTCCAAAGAACTGCTGTCGGCTTTTTTCCACTCGGGGAGAGTACCAAGAGAATCCAAAAGTCTAGGATCCCATTGAGCTGTCCAGGCACACAGGAAATCGGTAGCCAGCTCATGGCCCATTCGGGCCGGCAAGTCTTCCAATGCAGAGCTTGGAATTACGAAGATTGATCGTTTCAGTTCGGTCATTTGCTTGTAGGAATACGAGTACGGTTGTCAATGAACCATGCTACCACAAGCACCCCGATTCGCAGCTCAAAACATGGCATTTGCGACTCGTTTGTTTAACCCGCGCAGCGGCGGGCGGGGCCGGATACCGATCGAGCGACCACGTGGCTCTTGAGCTTGGGGATCGAACTTGTGACGCCCGCGATCGAGGCTTGAGGGCCTCGATCGGTTAAACATGGGAGCGGTCGAGGCTTGAGGGCCTCGATCGGTTAAACATGGGAGCGATCGAGGCTTGAGGGCCTCGTATCTACTTGGACTATTTGTCCTCACCGACCCAAACGACTGTCGATCGGTACATCAATTCGATTTGACGGTTGGCCGGCGCGAATGGCCCATCCAATTCAGGATAGACATCCTTCGGCGATTCCTTCGAAGTATCCAAAAACATACGCCATCGAATTCCTCGTGTCTGAGGCGGAATTGCGAAAACCTTCGATTCCGGGGTTCCATTGAGCATGATGAGAATATCTCGTCCGAAACCGTCTGGGTCGTCTACCAAGGATGGTCGCCCGAGCCAGCAAATAAGTGTTCCGTCCGGCGCGTCCCAATGAATCGGCTTACCAGTCGATTCAAACCAACTTACATCAGGCACACCACGGTTGTCCTGAGGCCGTCCCGTTAGAAATCGGTCTCGCCTCAGCGATGGCTGCAGCTTACGAAACTCAATCAGCGCCTGAGTAAATCGCAGGATGTCTGGATGAGCTTCCAAATGGGCCCAGTTGAACCAAGAAATCTCATTGTCTTGGCAGTAAGCATTGTTGTTGCCTCTCTGGGTCCGTCGCACTTCATCGCCCATCAAGAGCATAGGTACCCCTTGGCTGAGCATTAACGAGGATAGCATGTTCTTGATTTGGCGTACTCGAATTGCTTCGATGTTCTTCTTTTTGCTTAGGCCTTCGACACCGTAGTTGTCGCTGCAGTTGTTGTTGTCACCGTCTCGATTTCCCTCCCCGTTCGCGTCATTGTGCTTGTCTTTGAAGCTCACCAAATCGTTCATGGTGAAGCCGTCGTGGGACGTCACGAAGTTGATGCTACAATACGGAGCCCTACCAGATTGCTCGTAAAGATCGGACGATCCACTCAGCCGAGTCGCCATCGCCCCAACCATGCCGGTGTCTCCTCGCCAATAGCGCCGAACATCATCTCGAAAGCGACCATTCCACTCTGCCCAGCGCAAATCTCCAAACGATCCTACTTGATACGCGCCAGCCGCGTCCCAAGCTTCAGCGATGATCTTCGTATCCGCCAACATGGGGTCCTCCGCAATCAAATCCACCAAAGGTGGGTGAGGCATAAGATTTCCATAGCGATCGCGAGAAAGGATACTCGCAAGATCGAATCGGAAACCGTCCACGTGGTAGTTATGCACCCAATGTCGCAAGCAATGAAAAATCAGTTCGCGGCAAATCGGATGATTGCCATTGAATGTGTTGCCGCAACCGGTGTAGTTGCTGTAGTGTGCTCCGCCTGAATTCAAGATGTAATAGACTTGATTCTCAAGTCCCTTGAAGGTCAAGACTGGACCTCGCTCATTCCCTTCACAGGTATGATTGAAGACCACGTCGAGAATAACTTCGATGCCAGCTTGATGCAAAGCCTTCACCATCTGCTTGAACTCGAGGACTTGAGCCCCTGGTTCTTTCGACGACGCGTATCCGCGGTGCGGCGCAAAGAATGCCATCGGATCGTAACCCCAGTAGTTTGGCCTCTCCGGCGAATTTCCATGAACGTCCAGAATAGGAAACTCATGGACCGGCATCAGCTCAACGGCCGTAACCCCCAAACTCTTCAAGTAGGGAATCTTTTCGATCACGCCAAGATAGGTTCCAGGATGTTCAACATTCGAAGACTTGCTTTGCGTGAAACCCTTCACGTGCATTTCATAAATGATGCTATCGCTCAGCGAACGACGAACATGCCGATCTCCCTCCCAATCGAATGCATCATCGACGACAACGCATTTCGGAGGGCGAATGACACCATCGGTGGTATGTTGACAGCATCCAGCCAGCGCTTTGGCATAGGGGTCTATCAATCGTGCGTTGCTATCGAACCATTGCCCAGATTCCGGGTCGAAGGGTCCGTTGGCTTGCAGGTGGTAAAGTTGTCCAGGTTCGAGACGAGGCAGACAAATGCTCCACACGTCTCCCCATCGATCATTGCGTCGATCGAATTCGATCACTTCGGATGGTTCACGATCGTCTACGTGCTTGTATAGCAAAAGCCGCATAGCAGTCGCGGACCGACTGAAGATTGTAAACTGAACGCCACGTTCGGTGACGTTCGCTCCGTAAGGCAATCGATAAGCAAATTGTAGTTCAGGTAGCGGATGCCGCATGAGCATGTGACGATGAGTGTCCTTTCCAGTCCAGGATGGGCGGGTTAGTTGACTAGGCAGACCAACCTTAGCACGCTGAAACTCAAAAACTGGAATGGAAGACTGAGGAAAGACCAAGAATTGTACCACAATGGGTACAGCTCGTTGGCGTAGCAAAGCTCTGCCTTTGGCACACGACCTTGATGGACAACCCGATTGTTCTAGAGATAACTGGCTTGTAAATTCCCAGCCTTGCCTAACCGAAGCGGACTGCAAACCTACCCGTCGAACAGTTTGGCACCCATGTGCGCGTACAAGGTCCATTAAGGTGGCCAGTCAGCCGTAATTGGCTTGCTTTCATTGTGTGACTGCATGAAGACAGTGCTGCGTTAGCCTTAAACATCCTAGCCGACGCGGAACGAACAAGTTTCCATCATCGTGGGTATCGAGTTTGCCTTGCCTTCCGTCCGGCTTGCCCGGGCGGAGGCCACAATTGGCAGCTACCGATCGCCTTAAGATCTATCGCCAAATTCGGGACTTACCGGCGAGCGGCAGGCGGATGCCCAATGGCATTCACATTCGGACATGTGAGCCGCCGGGCGCTAGCCGCGGGTGACTTAAATTCAGTGAAATTGCCTCGTTACACCGGCGGCTAGCGCCTTGCCGCTCACAAAGTGAGTGCCATTGGGCTGATGCCAGACGAATTCGTCACTTCCCGGCCATCATCTTCTGAATCTCTTGCAGCGAGGTCAGGCCTAAAGCACACGCAAGAATCCCCTCCTCTTGAAAACCAAGATGCCCCTGCTGTTTTGCAAATTGCCTAATTGCATCTGGATTGGAGGCTGACTTCATAATGACCTGGCGCATTTTGTCGTCTATCGTGAGCAACTCAAAGATACCCATGCGACCAAAGTAACCCCGCCCATTGCACTTCTTGCAAATTTCGATCTCAATTGGATTCCCTTTGGCATCCACGCGTTGCTCAGGCGGGGGCGGGATGGTTGGCTGGAACAGTTTTTGAACACGCCCAGTAGGTATACCGAGTTTTTGAAGAAGCTGCGGCGTCGGTTGAAAAGGTTGCTTGCAACGTTCGCAAAGACGCCGGACGAGGCGCTGATTCAAGACGCCGGATAACAGCTTGACAATACTTTTGGCCTCCGTTTTGTAGGTACCAAGCAATTTGACAATTGCATCGACTGAGTCCGTGGCAACCATCCGCGTGATGGAGTGCTTTCCAAGTTTAGTGATTTGATCGATCACTCGATCCGCGATATAGGAATTGATTAGAGATGGCATGACCAAAACATCTGGCTGCCTAAGAAGCATTTTTTCAAACTGTTCTTCTGGACTTTCGCCGACGCCAGGTTCAAAAAAATTCTGAAACACATTGATGATCTCTGGATCAGGCTCCGCTTTATTTTCTAGTGACACATAGTCGCGAACATACTTGTCTGCTGACTCAAGGGAAATGCGCCAGGTTGTCGGCAAACCTTGACCTGGAGGTCCACTTATTAGGACGATGCCCTTGTCGCCATTGAGCATGCGACGAAACGATTCTTGCATGGCATCTCGCATACCAAGGTCGGTCAACGTCTTGATAGTTGGTTTCTTTGTGTCGATTTGAAAAAGGACACGTTCGCCGGATTGAACTCCAGCGCTGGTGAAAGAGATGACCCAATCGATGTCCTTAAAATTCGTTGCGAACTTCGCCTCTTGTTTGGCTCGGCGTTCCGCTGGAATAAGGCCAAACATTTTTTTATACACAACCAATGCTGCATCACCGGTCGGTCGATCCATCGCTGGCAGCGTTTCCCAAACGCCGTCGATGCGGTAGCGAACCAAGGCGCCCTGTGCAGAATAGTCCATTAAGATACGGTCCGCTCTGGCCGAGATCGCATTTGCTAAGACAACCAATGCGACCGGATAGCCTGGCAACTGACGTGCGGCAATCATCAACCCTTGGGCTTCGTCTTTAGCGACCCCAAACGTTTTGATTTCAAGAGGTGGCAGTACCACATCTTCGCCACCAAAGGAAAGTGGATCGTTTGTAGGCTTCGCTTTCTTTCTTCCGAATATCATGTTGATCGCTTATGCAATTCACTTCGTAAACGTGAGTGGATTAGTGGAGTAGTTGATTAAAGTCCGAGCCCACATCTTTGGACTTTGCTCCCCTCGCCCCTTTTTAGGGGAGAGGGGCTGGGGGTGAGGGGTTTTCACTGTGTTTTGATTGTAGTTTTAGTTCAGGTCGCAATGTCATACCATGTTTCAGAGGCCTAAACAAATCGTTGGACCCGAGCCTTGCAAGTTAACGATGCCTCCCCTCACCCTCAAACCTCCTCTCCCCGAAACGGGGCGAGGGGAAGAAAAACACTTCGTATTCGCTAAATTCCATTGGAGTTAAAGTACTGTGTGGGTTGAAATGTGGATAAAGATTAGCTGGCGGGCCATGCTACATCCCGCCTATCGCTTTAGTTATATGATACCAGGTTGACTGACGTTGATTCCTTTGAGCGCCATTTTGAGCGCCTCTGGATTCGGAGCTACCTCGAAGGCGGTCGGTCGGTCGATCAATCCGTCATCGATCAGCTGTTTAAGACTCATTGTAAAGTCCTGCATGCCGTCCTGAGCGCCGATTCGAATAGCATCCGAGAGCTTTTGATCTTTGCTTTCCAAAATCAATTTTCGAATCATGGGTGTGAAAAGCATGATCTCACAAGTGGGCACACGGCTGACATCGTTTCGGATCGACGGAAGCAATTTTTGCGCTACGATCCCTTTCATGTTAAAAGCCATCGCGTTTCGAATAGCCATGTGCATCGCCTCAGGAAATAGATCCAAGATACGACCGATGGTAGACGGGGCGGTGGAAGCGTGAATGGTTCCGAATACCAAGTGGCCTGTTTCGGCCGCGTGAATGGCCGTCATAAACGTTTCTTGGTCTCGCATTTCACCGACTAGGATGATATCTGGATCCTCTCGAACCGCATGCTTCATTGCGATATTGAAATCCAACACGTCCGTGCCTACTTCCCGCTGGTTGATCAGGCATTTATCTTCCTTGTAAACGAACTCAATCGGATCTTCGAGAGTCAAAATATGCTTTCGATAGTTGCGATTGATCCAATTAAGCATAGACGCAATCGTCGTACTCTTACCCGAACCAGTCACACCGGCCAGCAGGATCATGCCTTGGTCGTATTTGCATAAATCCTCGAGGATGGGTGGGAGAAAGAGCCCCTCGAAGTTTGGGATGAAATTGTTGATTCGTCGAGCAACCAATCCTGGTCGCCCAAGTTGTTTGAGCATGTTGACTCGGAATCGCC
>JANLUJ010000252.1:0-5095 GCA_031363425.1 Pirellula sp. | reverse complement strand
GCTTTGAGAATGTCGTCGGTGTTGGCGGCAAATCGCAAGTCGATTTCTTTGCTTGTACCAGACCGATCGGTGATTCGAATCTTTCCACGTGCGATACCAGCACCCCCGCACAAATTATCGACGGAAGGAGTCGAGTCAACGAATCCACCGGTGCGAACGACTAGTTCGCCGGCCTGAAGCGTATCGGTAGAACTGGTGAACGGATTGCTCGAAGCGGTCGATGATTGAGCCGTTTGGAGTGTTTGCACTGAGTAGTTTCCGGCCACAGGTGTGCCGCTTGTACTTACCGCGAGGACGTCGGACTTGTTGGATGTGGCCGATGTGCTGCTTAGATTTGCAGCCTTACCTAGCCTGTCGGACTGCAGCTGGATGCCGATGGTCAGTGCGGTCAATTCGTTGATCGCAACTTGTTGAGACTGGAACGCTTTGATACGACCCTGCAAGCGATCGCGAGGTTGCGCGGAAATCGCCAGCAATTGGTTGACAGTCGATTGGATGTCCAGGCCAGTGGTGAGACCAACGTTTGATTGTATTCTGCCCATAGTAATCAATTATGACACTAGTTTTGTGTGTCTCAGAAGTATTTAGGCGATTGTCGCGATTCGACCGAGAGTAACCTATTGGCTATCGGCTGATTCGCTTCGCTGACTTTTCCTAATCGGAATTCGCAAACAAAAAGGCGTGTCAGAAATATTTTCCTGACACGCCTTTTTTCATTTTTGATTAAAGAACCGGGCTCGAAATTATCGCAACAGCGATAGAACCGATTGCGAACTCTGGTTAGCAATACCCAACACACTCGTACCGGATTGAACCAGGATTTGAGCTCGTGTCAAATTAGCTGATTCTTTAGCGAAGTCAGCGTCTCGGATTGAGCTTTGTGCTTCGTTCAAGTTCGCTAGCGTATCGTTCAGCGATGCCGTATTGCGATCGAGAGCCGTTCGTTGGAACGCACCCAACCGACCGCGAAGTGTAGTCACCTTGCTGATGACTTGGTCAACGATCGAGGAAGCGTTAGTAACGTCCTTGGTTAGCGAGCTTCTTCCACCGCTTGCCAACTCGAACAATTTGCCCGAAACACCACCGATCTTGGCTGTATTCAAGCTGCTGATACCGAGTCGTGCTTGCTGGTTGCTTACTACGTCTGGGCCCAATTGGAACTGTGCCCCACCACCGTTGATGTTGAAGTTGATGGCGGTACTCGAACCATCGGTAACGGTGAAGTTCAAGCTCAGGGTCGAAGTGTTGAGAGAAATTTGATTTCCCTTGCCAGTTGCAACTGCTCCATTGACCGTCGCTTGGACGTCGGTACCAACCGCTCTTGGTCCGCCACCGGCGTTGATGGTGGATCCAAACGTTCCGCCAGTGCCTTCATTGATGATCTCCACACCAACCACACCAGCCGAACCGTAAAGGGTGCTAGTCAATTCAAGCTTGTTCGATGTGGAATTAAAGGCTGCTTCGATCCCTGTTGAATCCTTAAGCAAATTGATGGATTGAAGGATATTGGTAGTCGAGGCGCCTTTTTGGAACTTGAAGACTTCCGAGCCGTTTCCGCCGGTCAATTGGAAGGTAACGTCAGCGGTTAGGCCACCGCCGAGGATACCACCGGCCAATGTCTTCAATGCGGGCGGTGTTTCGAGAGCACCCTTGTAAACCCCGTCACCGTTGCTAGCAACACTCAGCGAAGCCGAATAGAGTCCGCCGCTTAGTCCGTTGATGGCTGTGGCAATATCAGCAAGTTTCGTGTCGCCAATGCTACTGACCTTGACCAGGATGTTTCCTGAGACAAGCGAAGCCTCTGGTGATGCAGAGGTGACTGCACTGTCCTCTTGGAAGGTCACGGTAACACCGTTAGCCGTAACACCATCGTTGACTGCTTTGATTAATAGCTCGTCCTTGGAACCAGATGGATTCGTTGTTCCGCCGGATAGAGGCGTGGCCAACGTAGCATAGTCGGTTGCATCGAACTTAGCACCAGCATTTGCGATGGATCCCGCTACGATTTCGAAGACGCTACCGGCACCAGCGGTAATCGCGTCAACCACGTTCTGAATGGTTGCGCCGGTCGCAATTTTAACTGTCAGTTGGTTGGTCGCTTCATCGTAGGCTGCGGTCGAAGCGGTACCGGTTGCTGCTTCGAACTTTACCTTCGAAGTGTTGCCAGTAACGCCGTCAGCTAGTCCACCATCAACGGCCTTTAACTTGAACGAGCTTGCAGATGTGACATCTGCACCACCAGTCAGTGTTGGTGCAGCCAACACCGAAGTGTACTTAGCTGAACCCGACTTGACGTCAGCCGCAGCGAATGCACTCGTTGTATTGATTGCGTTTGCAATGTCATCGATGGTTGCGCCTTGTCCAAGGCTGATGTTCAACTTGTTGGTTATCGCATCATAAGCGGCTGAGGTAGTCGTGCCTGAACCTGTGGTGTAAACCAAGGTGGTGGAGTTACCCAGAACACCGTCTGCTGGACCGCCATCTTTAGCAATCAACTTGAAGCTGGCTGCGTCTGCACCGCCTGAAAGAGCGTTGCTTAGAGTGCCTGTCGTTGCGCCAGTCAATGTGCCAGCACCGCTAGCGATGGTGAATTTACCACTAAGAGCGGTATTGAATGCAGTGACGTTGGCGGCAGCTAGAGCTGTGGTATCAATCGTTAGACTGACTGTGTTGGTGCCCGCGTTGTATGACGCAGCAGCGGCAGCAGTTCCGTAGGTGTACGTAATCTTTGTATTGTTACCAATGGAACCACCCGCAGGGCCACCAGCGTCTGCAGCGAAGCCTGTCAATACCAATCCGCCCGCACCGACAGTGACTGTTCCCGAAGCATCGAAGGCTGTTCCAGCAAGGGTAAAGTCCGTACCGCTTGATAAGACTCCGGTACGAAGTCCGGCATCGCCATTCGCAACTGTACCTGAACCGGCAGTGAATGTGAAAAGGCTGTTGACAGTCGTTGCCGCGGTTAATGCGGTGGCAACTTGTGCCGAGGTTGCACCTTCCTTGAGAACCAGATTCAAGGTGTTGGAGGTTGAACTGTAGGTCGCTGCGGCGTCGGCTGTTGCACTGGCCGAAGTCGTTACGTTAATCTTAACGTTGTTACCGGTGGTTCCGTCAACTACGGTACCGTTCTTGGCTCCGATAGACAGTGTGGCTCCGCCGTCTAATGTCAAGACTCCGCTGGCTTCGCCGTTTGCTAAAGCCGCATTGAACGTGGCATTTCCGGATGCTTCGGTGGTTACAACTTTGGAGTTGGCAAAATTGATGGTTCCCGACGCTTCGGCACCAATGGTGGTGTCATTGAATGTGAAGGTAGTCGAGGCTTTGGCTGCTGCTGACGCTGCTGGAACATCTGCAGAAATGGTCGCTTTGGTTGCAGCTGCGGAAATGTTAACGCTGATTGCAACACTACCCGAAGCACCGAGGTTAGCCGAGTCGATTTGCAGATCCTTGACCGTGCTGTAACCGGTACCTTGCTGCACTTGGAAGTCGAGCGAGCCGTCCAAAAGACGTCGGCCTTGGAATGTTGTCGTTTGTGCAATTCGGTTGATCGCTTCAAGCGACGAGTCAACTTGAAGTTGATTAGCAGCGATTTCGTCGTCGCTCAAACCACCCTTATTGGCAGCTTCCGTTACTAGACCGCGAATATCGTTGAGCAGCGAGCTAACTTGGCCCAGGGCCGAGTCCGCTGTGCCGATGATTTGATTGGCTCGTTGTGTATTGGTAAGAGCTTTGTTGATGCTAGTGATATCGCTTCGTAGCGATTCGCTAGCGATCAAACCGGCTGGATCGTCCTTGCCGCTGTTGATCTTCAAACCAGTGCTCAAGCGAGTCAAAGCTGTTTGAAGGTCATTGTTAGTACGTTGCAAGCGGTTTTGAGCTGTGAGCGAGCTGACGTTGGTATTTACTCTTGTCATTGCGAATATCTCCCGAATGGATTGGTTAAAATCACCCTAAGTGTTGATCAGGATGTGGCGTATGGAGACGCCTGTGTAAGTCCTAAGTTGAAACACGTTGCATTTCATCCGAAAACCCACACGCTACCCTGCTGAACGTCATTAGGGGTTGCTAGTGGCTGTGTCGGGAGTCTGATCAGGCCCTCTCAATCACACGGACTCGCAACAGTAGCATCGGAAAGCGTGCACGAATGATTCATAAGTCTTTAAAATCATTCGATTTATTGGTGATATTCAAGCGGCTTGTTGGGCGCTTTGAGCACAATCGTTACAATGAGAACAGTTTTCCTGATCGGTAGTGTTTTCCACATTGTCGCGGCCGCTTTTCGATGATACGCAAAATTGTGCTATCCAACTTTATGGCTCATGCTCATACCGAGCTTAAGCTGGCCGATGGACTGACCGTCCTAGTTGGGCCCAATAACATCGGTAAGAGCACGGTTGCGGTCGCGATGAAAATTCTGGCACGCAATTCCAACTCGAATTTTGTGATGCAACACGAACAGAAGGAATGCTCGATCTCGGTCGAAACGAGCGAGGGATATTCCATTCAATGGATAAAGCGAAAGAGCCCAAGTTACTTGATCAACGGCCAAGCCAAAGATCGCCTTGGGCGCGGAGGTACTCCACCGGAATTAGATGAGACCTTGAGGCTTGCCCCGGTTGAATTCGAGGACAAGGACTTCGAGCCTCATTTTGGCGACCAAAAATCCCCAATATTCCTCATTAACCGCCCACCCAGCCAAATCGCCCAGTTCTTTTCTACAACCTCGGATGCCGAGAAGCTGGTGGCCATGCAACGCATTCACCAGAGGCAACGAAGCGAGGCTCAAAACACTGCAAAAATGCTGTCGGTGAAAAACGTCGCTATTCAACATTCGCTCGACACACTTGAAGTCCTGCCAAATATTGAGTCCGAATTCGCTAGTTTGGAACGTGATGCACTTTCCCTTGAAAGCCTAGCTAGCGAAATCACCAACTTGGAGGAATTGATTCGATCCTATGCGGTAGTGGCGCGTGAACAGCACTTCGAACTGCATCGAACAACCTGTTTGAAGCCATTGCAGCCAATGCCAGTTATTCAGCCAACAGAGCATTTAGAAAGCGTCGTAGCGCATTGGGACTCCACAGTACGAAATCAT
>JANLUJ010000790.1:0-4711 GCA_031363425.1 Pirellula sp. | reverse complement strand
TGCTGCATTTGTTGTTGGCCGAGCCGGACGCGCCCTGTCAAAACGGTCTTCGGAAATTCTCTGCACGGAGTCGAGCGGTTCAAAACGAACTGCGCTTTGCGTGGTTGTGGAATTGGTGAATTGCTCTAGAGCCACATGGCTCAAAGAAGCATTCGAGATCGCTACGGTGTAGTTACCTACCGGCAGCTCAATTGGACCGATATAGGCATCTCGATTGCCCTTGGAGCCTCGCAATAAGTCGGAAACATCACCTCCGAGCAACGCGGAAGGTTGATCGTCCTGAATGTTTGAATTATCTCCGGTTGCTACAAGCGTTAGACCAGCAGCCGTTCTTTGAAATACCCAAAGCTTCGTGTTTGCACGGCCAAAACCATCCGCATAGTCGATATCAAAAGTTACCGATTGCTGTGGACCGGCCGTAGTGCTTACGGATTGAATCGAATCCCGCAGGATTGAGAAATCATACCAATCGATATCGCCCGAATTGCCAATGCTTCCGGCTATCGATGCCGCGCCGCGATCGTTGCTCAAAATATTGCCGATGTTGATGGTAGAAGCAGGAGCGCTATTGGTTTCGTTTTGGTTCGCTTCTCCAAACTCACCCAAGAGTTGCGAGTGCAATGGTTGGCCAAGCGCTTCAATGCCAATCGACGCAAAGCGAATATCAGCGAATCGAACCGTTGAACCCGAGACTTCTTGCTCCTGTTGCAATCGGAACTGTAGCTTGTACTCGCCTACCGTGATGCCCTCACGAACAAAGGCTGGATCCGTCAATCGGGCGAGATTCGACCGATCTCCGTTCGGTCCCGGAACAGGCGATACGTTGCTGCTTCGGACTCGAACATAGTAGTTGTTCAAGCTTCCTGCCGAACCGGGTAATACAACTCGCAAACCAGCATCCAAAGGATTGACACCCAAGAAGTCTACTGGGGTTCCGTTCAATGTATTTCGCTTGGCGGAAGTCAACTGGTCCATTGGCCAAACTCGGCCAGCCGGAATCAAACTGGGATCCGAATAGACCACTGCAAGCGACGATTCGTCGATGGAGTTGTTACTCAATGCAATGATCTTTCCATTGCCGTCGACCAATTCGACCACGGAGTCGAGCGAACCCGAAGTCTGATCGATGTCGATCCAGACGGTTGTACCGGCCGTACCCACAAATCGATAGATGTCGATGTCGCTAGGAGATGCAATGGAACCAGTCAACGTCATTCCTAGCCGAATATTCTCGTCGCCGCCATTGGTCTTCGATGCCAACGCTCCTGCGTCTTGGGCATCCGATGGAAAGTCATTCACGCCAACATCCGCAATTTGGTCAGACTCTCGCTCGAACAATTGATCGACATTTCGATCATTGCTGAACGGATCAAAGCGAACGGATCGCCACGAACCGGGAGTGCCGGTTGATGGGCCATTGCCGTTCGTATCAAACATCGATCCACCTAGGAAATCAAAGCCAGCGCCAATCGTATCATCCGACAAGCTAGTTAGCACAACTGGAAAACCAGGGGAACCGAGCAGCTGCACCGAACCGCCGATGCGATCCTTGATATCCAATGGACGCCCCGTCGCGGTAAAGCCTGCGTTGGCGCCTTGCAACTTTACCACAAGGCTCTCGTCGGCCTTGCTTGTCAGTCGCAATCCACCGTAAGTGTGGAAATCGGGCACCACGATTTCGCTTTGAAGGACATGTACGATGTCCGTGTCATCCCAGACACTCTCAGTCGTAAGCGTCGCACCGCGTACGGCCAATCCATTGATGGCATTTCGACCCAACTGATTGTTGTTGACTAGCGGCCCAAAGTTGCCAATGCCAACATTTTCTCGAAGGTTAAAACCTGTTGAACGACCGTAGTCTCGAACTCGATCGGTATTCAACGAATTCGCGTCGATACTGATTGCGGCTGTGTCTGTCGCGGTGTTGTTTCTGATAATGTTGTTGAGGATGACTGGCTGACTACCTACTACGAAAATCGCAGCTTCATCGTTCACACCGCGTGCATCGCGGTTGGTGGTGCCGGGTGTACCCGTACCCGATGCATTGTTCTCAATCAACGAGTTTGCAATACGCGCTGTCGACTGATGCACTTCAATCGCATTGAAGGAAGCGAATCCACCAGGTACTCGCGAATTCCCACCACCAAAGGTAACAATCGCATTGTCAATGCTCAATTCGCCAAGGTGTCGCGAAACAATTCCTGCCCAATTGCCGGCCCCTGGTGCGGAAGCACTTCCGTCGTTGTTGGTGTCAAAGTTGCCAGCTGCTCCGAAGCGGTCGTCAAGCCGTGAAGTGAAAACGATCGGCTTGGCTTCTGTGCCCTCAGCCAACATTGTGGCACTTACGCCCAATTCAATACGGCCACCCAGACTCTTGATGACGAGGCCCGGATCCACGATCAAACTCGCATCGCGGCGTGCTCGATGAACTTCGGACAATCCCTGCGTCTGAAGTGCACCGGTTAGCGTCACGCCGTTATCAACAAACGTGGTGTCGTCACGATTCACAACCCCTGCCAGCACAAATGCGCCAGTGTTGTTTACTTGTCGCCAGATCTTTCGTGAAACGTAATCCAGGGTGGCCGTCGGAAGATTGTTGAACCGAATGGATTGTCCCGCAGTCACGATGGTAGACCGCTGCGCACTTGGTAGACTTTCCTGCCCGAACCGATCGACATAGGTGATCAAATAGTTCAATGACACACCTGCGGGGAAGCCCGTGCTGCCGCCGGTCGGAGCAACCTGCGTTAGGGTAACAACCGATGTGTCAGGTCCAATCTGCTCACGTACCGGACCGCCCGGAGTCCCTTCGATAATAAGATTTTCGCCCAGTACAATCGTAATTTCCGAATCATTGATTCTGGCGGGGACGCTTAACGGTTTGAGGCTTTGTCCAGCCAAAGTATCGATTCTTACAAAGAGTCCGTTGATCGAATTGTTCAGCAGTGTATTGGATCGGATGTCCGGACCAATTCGCGAGTAGTCAGCGATAAAAGCTCCACCGTTTTGATATCGCGTTTCAGTAAACAAAGTTTCTTCGAAGCTGTTTGGATCGGCGCTCATTGCAGAATCACCACTCCGCGTAATTCGATTGCCAATGATGAGTGGCCTGGCTTCTGATAAATCGATTGGACTGACAACTTTTGCAAGAGCACCAACGCCAACTTGACCACCGCCAAAGCGCATGTCAGCGTTGGAAATGGTATTCAAGAAAATGCCTTCCCGTTCACGGTCGAAACGACCTTGAGCGCGATCGAAGTCGTTTCGGATCTCGATTCCGCCCCATTGCCCCGGTGAAGCCACCGTCACTAGAGGATTGGTATCTTTTCCAAGAGACTCATCCTGATAGCTTGTGAAATAGACCGGAGTATTCGGAATACCTAGGACCTGTATCGAGGAACTGCTTCTGTCCGTCGTGCTGTCATTGCTACCAACAAGAATGCGGCTTCCGCCAAACTTGAGAATTGCACCTGCATCAATCATCACCGTCACGCCGCGCGGTACATCAAGGGTTGCTCCATCGGATAGAGTGCCGACAGAACCACCACCGTCCCCAATCTCAAACGGATTATCGTCCGACAAGCTGGCAGTTCGCGTGTCGCCAACCAGTCGGATGATGTCACCCTGTTTCGCAACCTGCGTTGCTTCAACAATGCGATTGAAGGGATTTGCAAGTGAACCGTTTCGTGTTGTCCCGCCAAAAGCTTTGTCTACGAACAAGGTACGAACGGCAGGATTACCTGCGGTCGTAAAAGGAGTGGCTGCGCGGAACCAAAAATCAAAATTACCACCAGCTAATCCATCGCCGTCTCCGTCGAGTGCGCTTCCAACAACGGTCGATCCACTCTTCTCTTCGGCAAGCTGACTTGAAGCCGTGCTCTTGAAATCCACTCGAAGCTGGTATTTTCCTTGACTGACGGCACCGCTACCCGAATTCACGGTCAGTGGGTTATTGTCTTCATTACCCTTGCCGGTCACGGATAGGTAGTACTCGCCTGGCGTCAGATTGACATTGATAAAGGAGTCATCGCTGAAATAGTTGTTGTTTGCCGCAACGATACTTAACGTCCCGTTCGCTTCTTTTCGCAACAGTGTCAAGTAAGTGTCCAGGTTACTCGAGTCGTTTAGTCGCTCGGCAATTGTTTCGGCTCTTAGTTCCCCTTTTGCACCCGACTGCACAGTGAACTTATAGAGATCGACGTCACGATTGTCAGGGCGGTAAATATGCTGTCCATGGATGACATCGTCATCGCCAGGAAAGATCTGCTCAAGTGGATTGGCGGGACGTCCTAACGACTGTTCGGCACCCATGATTGTTCCAGGCGGAAGATCGTAGGTATGGCCAAACCCAAGTAAGTGCCCTACCTCATGCAAGGTTGTTTCAAAGAACCCGATGGTACCGGGAATTCGAGAACCATATCCAAATGTATTGTCCCAAGCTTCGGCTCCGTCCATGATGGCTAGCTCGCCACCGACGGCTGCTACCCCCAAAACACCAAGAGGTCCGCTTACAGCTCCATTGGGCGCCATATCCCCAACGACAATCTTCTTGATCCCATCGCCTGTAAAGGTTGGGCCAATGTGCTCGACGACGTCGATTCCAAGTTGGGCTGAGTAAAACTCGAAGATTTCTCGAACGCGT
This sequence comes from Pirellula sp., assembly GCA_031363425.1. GTDB lineage: Bacteria > Planctomycetota > Planctomycetia > Pirellulales > Pirellulaceae > JBKCUI01. The sequence goes on along the minus strand of JANLUJ010000790.1, from coordinate 69 downwards.
TGCTTCTGTTCGGGCGTAATCGAACTAAACAAGGCACGTCCAGCAACGTCGACACCGTAGGACTGATTG
>JANLUJ010000788.1:0-3000 GCA_031363425.1 Pirellula sp. | reverse complement strand
AAATTTCCTTGGAGGTTCAAAATAAATGCGCATCGGAATTAGACCGATCAACGACTTTGCGTTTAAAAAGATCTTCGGTACAGACACAAACAAGTTGTCCCTAATTAGTTTTCTCAACGCGGTTCTCTGCTTAGGCGTCCCGATCGTCGGGGTTTTTATCGTCAACCCGTACAACATGCAGGATTTCTTGGACGACAAGCTGTCCATTTTAGATATCAAAGCCACAGATGCTAATGGTGCGATCTACGACATCGAAATGCAAGTCACTATTTTTGAAGGGCTCGTCCAGCGAGTCGTGTTTTATGGTTGCGAGATGTACGCGGGGCAATTAACGGCTGGAGGCGACTACACCGAGCTTCATCCCGTCTACTGCATTTGCCTAGTTAATGGCATCCTGTGGAAAGACGCGAAAAACGTGCACCACGCGTTTCGATTGACCGATCAAGAATCCGGACGCGTCCTAAATAGCACGATTGAAATTCACACACTCGAGCTTGGCAGGTATAATCTACAGGAAGCGGACTTAGCCACAGCCAATACGCGAGACCGCTGGTTGTACTGGTTTTTGCATGCACATGAATACGAACCAGAAGCGTTGCTGAACCTTTTTCCTGAAGCAGCAATGCAATTAGCAACGCAAACGATTACGAGAATAGCAGAGATAACGGAGGACAAGACGATGTACGACTCACGAGAAAAGGCGATGCGAGACAGACAATGGGCGCTCAATCAAGCGCATCGAGAGGGACTACTTGAGGGCAAAATCGAGGGTAAAATCGAGGGTGAAATCAAGGGTGAAATCAAGGGTGAAATCAAGGGCAAGATTGAACTCATTCAAACGCTTGAGGGGATTCTTGGACTTGCTTTGTCTAAAGTAGAAGATTTGCAGAAACTGGATCTCGGTTCACTTCAATTGCGGGCAACAGTACTGCAGGAACGAGTCCGCAATCGCGAGTAAAGAAGTTTAGCAATCGTCTGAAGGCAGAGATAACGTATCAACTGGATCTACTACGCCGCGTCGGCTTTGCCTACGTCGAGCTCCTGCACAAAAACAGTTGTTTCGCCGCCTTCGGTGCGTGGAAGGAATAGGACGATTACGCCCTGCGATTTGTCCTTTTTCGCCAATTCTTTTGCATTTACCGCGACCTGTTCGGCGAAAAATGCCTTCCATTCTGCCAAAGCCTGCGCAGCATTTGCGTCTATCCGATATGAGCAAACTGTATCCATTTCAAACTCCCAGTTCTTTAGATTTCAAAGCACTTTAGCACTTTGGCATCCAGCTTGGAATATCAGTTTTTTCGCAATTCAGGTGGCGAATCATCCATTAAACTGATCGTACTTAGTTGCCATCGACTGGTTTCGGTCACGAAAAGTTCAATTAAGTTTTGGGTTGGGCACCTGAAGCGATTGCATCGACCGCGCCTTTTGGCTCTCTCGGCTTCGACTCCAATCTTGCGTCAGTTACACAACTTCTCTCTAACGTCGCCAATACCCTGCATCATCACACAAATATCTAATTGGAACATTGGTCATGATAGTTCCGTTTGGAAACCGCAATGTTGCAAGTTCGCATTCGATCGAGACCAGGGTCGGCTTCGCGCCGCGCACATAATGATGACTTAACGGCACTTCTGAGCCGATGCATGAACGAAGTTTCGCTGCATGTTGTTCGAACTCTGCCTCGAAGTCAATTTCTTTTGGCTTGTTACCCATGACGAATCCATCCTCCTGATGGAATTCTGTTCAACCGTTTTGACACGTTTGGTCATGCGTCTTCGACTCCCAACTTTGTAAGGCGAAATTTTCTCGAAATATTTCCGTCATTTGTACGTTGGACCGGGTAGTAGTACATGTAGAGGATGCATTTCGACTATCGACCAAATACGACGACTGCCGGAATGATTCATCGATACGGAAAAGTAATCCCAAGCAAAATCCGTCCTGTTCACACTGGCACCATGGCAGACGATCTAGCAGACAACATTCGAGACAACGCCAAAGCTCCTGCCAAAGCTTCAGGTGACGCTGGCAGCGTCGAACAACACAACCTCAAGGATCAAATCGAAGCCGACAAATACCTCGCCTCCAAGCAAGCGACCAAGACCAAGAATCGTGGATTGCGATTCAACAAGATCGTGCCACCCGGCACGATCTAACCAACAAGTTCAATCTTCGGAAATAGGCTGTCGGAACAGCGACATTCAAGGAAAGACACGGATGTTCCAATACTTGTCAGGGATCTTTAGCAATAGACCTCGTCGGGCCATCCGTCCGTCGAATGGTGGAAGCTTGTTCCGACAGCCTTTCTCTTTAAAATCCCGTATCAACGCTCGTTATGATGCAGCTGTGACCAACGACGACAATCGAAGGCATTGGTCGTCTGCCGATGGCTTGTCGGCCAAGACTGCAAACGGGGCTAGTATTCGGCGGACTCTGCGCAATCGTGCTCGCTACGAGATTGCCAACAACAGCTACGCACGTGGCATTTCATTGACGTTGGCCAATGACATTGTGGGTACCGGTCCTCGGCTCCAAATGCTTACGGACGATCCGGCAGCCAATCGCACCATCGAAATTGAGTTCAGCCGTTGGTCCAACGCAGTCGGACTCGCTGAGAAACTCCGAACCATGAAGTTGGCTTGTTGTGGAGATGGCGAAGGCTTCGGGATCCTTACTAGCAACCCAAGCGTTCAAACACCGGTTCAGTTGGATTTGATGCTAGTTGAAGCAGACCAAGTCACTACCCCATTCGGTGTCAATGGTTTATCCAACTACATTGATGGCATCCAATTTGATTCGTTCGGAAACCCAGTCTTGTACCATGTGCTCAAATCCCATCCCGGAGACACCGGAACGGCCTGGGGTGCATTCGATACCGTTTCAGCAGGAGCCATGTTGCATCTGTTCAGAGTCGATCGACCTGGCCAAGTGCGTGGCATCCCTGAGATCACTCCAGCACTTCCCTTGTTCGCACAACTTCGACGTTTCACGCTGGCGGTG
>JANLUJ010000770.1:0-3564 GCA_031363425.1 Pirellula sp. | reverse complement strand
GCAGGGTCTGCTCGGACACGCGAGTTAAATCACCCAGCGTTCGAATACCCATCTTTTGCAAGCAATTTCTGGATCGAACCGAAAGTTCGAAATCGGTTACAGGTACATTGAGCAGTTGCGCCAAACGCTCGTTCTTCTTCTGCGAATCTTCGTCGTAGAGAATGTTTCCGCCGGCAGCCGCATCCTTCAAATAAAGTACCGCCAACTTATGGTCGGGTTGCGTTTCCAAAATTCGGCGATAGCAAGCTTGTGCACGAGCGTAATCATTCCGGTCTTCGTACATGATGCCTAGATTGAGCAGCGTTCCAACGTGGGACGGAATCACTCCTGCACCACGCTGATACAGCTCAAAAGCATGCTGATCGTTCCCGACGCGGTCGTTTTCCAGTGCTAGGCCGAACAGCGCACCCGCATGACGAGGATTCACTTGAAGTGCCCGCTGATAGAGAGCGATCACTTCCGTCAAATTGCCGCCGATCGACGCCAGCGTTGCGGCTCGTTGAAATGGATATTCCGCGTGCTGCTCTACCGAACCGAAAATATTGTCGAGTAGCTTCAACGCTTCCTCTTTTCGTCCGACGTAACGCAATACTTCGGCCCGCGATAGTTGGCACCATTCCGGCGTATATCCAGCCCGTTCAGCCGCGTCGTAGTAGCTTAGTGCTCGCTCGTATTCCTCGAGCTGAAAACAACTCTTACCGAGGTAATACTGAGCCAGTGCTCCCCCATCGGCTTGCTTGAGGGTTGATTCGGCATCCTCGAACTTGCCTATCAAATACATGCAAACACCCAGTCGAGTCAGTGTTGCAGGAGAAGGATTCGGGGTTTGCTGTAGCTCGTGTACGGCATCGCGTAACAGCGCGCACTGGGTAAGATCATCTTCGATTGTTCGCACCAAACGATCAATATCCTGTGGACCAAACGTCTGGTTGGAAAGAACGATTTCTCGGATATCTACTGTCGCCATTTGAACCATTTGCTATAGGATCCCCAATTAATTTTTTGTCGACTGGCGTTCGTTTTTTCAGACCCAGTATTTTCGGATGCCGCCCAACATTTTGGAAGCCGATGGTGGGAGTCGAACCCGCAACCCCCGCATTACGAATGCGGTGCTCTACCAATTGAAGCTACATCGGCGTTTTGCTTGGGTGGTCGCGATGTGCAAACATCAGGCCGCCCAGGGGTAAGTTCGAACCCTTTCCCAAGAATCCCATAAAATAAAGCCGACTGGTGCCAATCGTCAAGGGCAACCGCTCTATGAGTCTTGCTAATTTAGTGAGTTTTGTGCGAATCGTTGCTTGAGCATCGTGCGAAAGCGAGGTGGTATTTGTGTTGCCGTAGCTTCGTCCCCCTTGACCAAGTTTTGCCCGGCCCAACCGACAAATCGATCTGATACATTTGGCAATGCATCCACTTTTTCATACCTGCGGCAAATTAACTCTTGAAAAACACTATGCCATCCGCACTCACGCCTACGTCCTTCGATCAACAGATCAGCAGCATCCCGGATCGGTTTTATACGCTGCTCCGGGAGATTTGGGGCTTCGAATCCCTTCGGCCATCACAGCAGGCGGCCATTGAATCCATTCTGGAGGGCCGAGACACTTTGGTGGTTATGCCCACTGGCGGCGGCAAGTCGCTTTGCTACCAAGCTCCAGCAATTTTTAAGGGCGGAATGACAATCGTCGTATCACCACTCATCGCTCTCATGAAAGACCAAGTCGATTCGCTCAAGCAAGTTGGGGTGAATGCCATTCGCATCGATAGTACGCTCACTGCTTCTGAGAAACGGGATGCAGCCCAGAACATTCGTTCTGGCCAAGTGCGTTTGCTTTTCGTTTCGCCTGAACGGCTCGTCAATCCCGACTTCGTTCGATTTCTTGACGGAAACGACGTGCACACGATCGCAATCGACGAAGCGCACTGCGTATCTCAATGGGGCCATGATTTTCGTCCCGAGTATCGTCAGCTAAGCAGTCTTCGGAAATCATTCCCGAAGGCTGCCATGCACGGCTTCACAGCGACAGCCACCGAAAAAGTGCGGCTAGACATCATCGATCAGCTAGGGCTAATGTCGGCACGCGTATTGGTCAGCTCCTTCGATCGGCCCAATTTAACTTATCGCGTTTTGCCTCAACTCGATCTGCAGGATCAAATTCGCGAGGTTTGTGAACGTCATCGCGGTTCAGGGGGTATTGTCTACTGTTTGCGCCGAAAGGACGTTGAATCGGTGACGGAGTACCTTCAGCGAACGGGGTTCTCTGCGGTCGGTTACCACGCTGGCATGTCACATGACGAACGCAAGCTAGCCCAAGAAGCATTTTTGACGGAAGCGGTCGATGTGGCAGTAGCCACCGTTGCATTTGGGATGGGTATCGATCGATCGAACGTTCGTTTTGTTGTGCACGCTTCGATCCCCAAATCAATTGAACACTACCAACAAGAAACGGGGCGAGCAGGCCGCGATGGATTGCCCGCCGAGTGCGTATTATTTCATAGCGCAGGCGATGCGATTACTCTAAAGAAAATTACGGAAGCGAGTCTCGTAGAAGCCGGTGTGAGTTTGGAGATCATCAACGCATCGAGAAATCAAATCGAGGAAATGTCTCGCTATTGCCGAACACCGGTATGTCGCCACAGGGCTCTTGTCGAATACTTTGGACAGGCATACGAAGCGGATTCTTGCGGCGCGTGCGACGTCTGCTTGGGCGATACCGACGATGTGCCGGATGCAAAAGTGGTGGCGCAAAAGATTCTTTCTTGCGTGTTTCGCGTTCAAGAACGATTTGGAGTGAACTACGTTGTAGACATATTGCTCGGAGCAAAAACGCAAATCGTATTGCAGCGAGGGCATGACAAACTGAGTACTCATGGTTTGCTCAACGAGATACCTAAGGCACAGTTGAGAGATTGGATCTACCAACTCATCGGCCAAGGCGCATTGGATCTCGCCGGGACCGAGTATCCGATACTCAAACTGAACGCGAACTCCAAAGCGATTCTGCACGGAGATGCCGTGCCGCGATTGATACGCACGGTGGCGGCCACGAAGACCAGAGAACGCAAACAAACGGCTACCCCGAGTGAAGCTCTATCGCACGCTGACCAAGCGTTGTTCGGAAAACTAAAAGCAGTTCGTCGCATGCTTGCGAGTGAACAAAATGTTCCGCCCTTTGTCATCTTTTCGGACAATGTTTTGTTGGAAATGAGTGCCCAGCGGCCATCGACCTTAGATGGAATGCTCAAGGTCTCGGGGATAGGAAGCGTCAAACTCAACGCATATGGACGCACGTTTCTCGATGCGATCCAAGAGCATTGCGACGCGTCAAACATTCCGATGGATGTGGACTGGAAGCGCGGGTTAGCCAGCCAAGAGGTGCCGCGAAGCCGTTCCGTGCGGACTGGTGGCACGGGGACAAAATCGATCACGTATCCCATGCTGAGATCCGGTCGCCCGTGGGAAGAGATTGCCGTAAAGGCCGAGATAACCCTTGGGACCGTCGCGTCCCACTTGCTGGATTTAATGCAGGAAGAGTCGATTGCCTCGATCGACTGTTGGCAGCC
>JANLUJ010000242.1:0-11397 GCA_031363425.1 Pirellula sp. | reverse complement strand
TTTCGCGATGCAGGCGCTGGCTGGGCAGCCGGTGGTGGCGCCAAAGACGGACCAAGTTGCGCTGGCGGCGGTGGCTGCGTCTGCGCAGCAGCTGGAGCCGGGATCACCTCTTCGGGAATACCTGCGGCGACGCGCAGCGACTGTGCCACCTTCTTCAGGGCGTCACGCGCCGGCGCCGGCATCAAGCTGCTCGGCCGCCGCGTACCCGTTTGGTCTAGTGCCGCAGCAACCACGGGCTGCGAGCGCGAGCTTTGAGTAAAATCCTATTAAAAGAGGCGGAGTATTCTTATGCTACTTGCAAAACATTTATCATGGGCGATTTATGGACTGATGGTTTGTGCGTCAACGGCACAGATAAGCTATGCACAGGGTGGTGGGGGCGGTAGAGGTGGATTCGGAGGCGGACAACAGACGCGAACGCGGTTTGAACTCGCCACACTTCCGGAAGTTCAAGCAGACCTAAAATTGAACGATGAACAAAAGAAATTGGCGACGGACCAACTTGCAAAGCAACGTGAAAAGCGAGCATCCTTGATGCCAGCTGGCGGTGGTGGCGGAGGAGGAGGTGGTGGTGCAGCCATGCAGGCAATGATGACGGAAATGACCAAATTGAACACAGAACTAGAGGCCACATTTGTTGGCAAACTAGATGATGCTCAAAAGTCACGAATGCATGGACTGATCGCACAAGTCAGCGGTGCTTCTGCTCTACTCGATTCGGAAATTGCAAAAGCCATAGATGTTACTGAAGAGCAAGCAGGAAAGCTAAGGTCGGCGGTAGAGGCTAGCCGAACGGCCCGTCGCGAAGCCATGCAGGGTGTTAGTCAAGAAGATCGACCAGCCGCCATGGCCAAGTTGGCAGAAAGCGAAAGCAAAGCGCTTTTGGCTCTACTAACCGAGGCGCAGGCCAAGAAATTCGAGTCGCTTAAAGGAGCGGCCTTGAAGATTGACCAAACACCGCTGCGACCTGCCCGACGCGCACAATAGTTCGCAAAGCGAGTGCAGAAAGATAAGTGGGATAGGCTTCCAGCCTGTCGATTTGGTTGTGACAGGCTGGAAGCCTATCCCACATTTCGAACAACGACAGAACTTGATTTAAGTCGGATAATCGGCAACGTATATCGCTTTGACTTGCGTGTAATCGTGGAAGGTCTCCTCGCAGTTGACTCCACCGCCTGGTCCCCCAGAAATACCTTGTCCGCCATAGGGCAGGCCATATGCAATCGAGTTGTGGCAGTTGACTTGGCAAGTACCATCTCGAAACTGCTTAGCCAATGCGACGCCACGCTGAATATCTTTCGTCCAAACGCTTGCTCCAAGTCCGTAGGGTGAATTGTTTGCGAGCTGCAATGCCTGTTCGGGGGAGTTGACAGGACAAATGGTCGTGAATGCATGAAAGACTTCGGCCGGATTGCAGTCGATGCCTGGTCGAGCCCGATAGAGTGCTGGCTTTAGGTAATAGCCATCGCGGCCTTCCACTTCGGCTAGGCCGCCCGACAGGATTGCGTCACCACCTCGATCGATGGTTTCTCGTTGAGCTCTCAGTATGCGGGCCCGTTGTGTGGCGTTAACGACTGCGCCGAGTTGTGTTCCAGCGTCAGCTTGATAGCCAATTTTCAATTCGGAGAAGAAGGCCCGCTGCGCTTCGATGAAATCGTCGGCGATTTTCTTGTCGACGAACACGCGGTGCACAGTGCAACATGTTTGCCCAAAGTGCTGGTTGGTGTAACGACCAATCATGCGAGCAACGATTTCTGGGTCGGCATCTGCCAGGACGATTGCGGCTCCGTTTCCCCCCATTTCACGTTTCATGCGCGTACCATGAAGATCGCAGGTACGCATGATCGATTGCCCAACGCTCGGCGACCCCGTGAAAGAAATAAATCGCACTCCTGGATGCTCAGCGATACATTGGCCAGTGATTTCGCCGCGGCCAGGAAGTACATTGACGACCCCCGGCGGGAAACCGGCTTCTTCGGCAAGTTTACCTATGTAAAGGGCCGATAGAGGTGTGTCTTCTGCAGGCTTGATCAGAATGCAGTTGCCTGACAGCAAGGCGGGGAACATAAACCAGGCGGTGAGTACTATTGGATAGTTCCAAGGAATAATCCCGGCAACGACCCCCCAGGGTTCACAGAACGAATATCCTTTTACTCCATTGCTAACGGGCCGCGCTTCGCTCTCTCCAAGCTCCGCGTGCATGGCAACTCGGCAAAAATACGTGGCACACTCACGAATTTGGGTGAAGTCACCCTCGGCTAGCTCAGAGACCTTTCCGCCATCGCGGATTTCACAAGCCAAGAGTACTTCTCGATCGCGATCGCAAAGCTCGACGAGCTTCATGGCCAATCGACAGCGTTCTTCGACGGTGGTGTTCTTCCAGCCATTGCTTGCGCTGCCATGGAAAGCTCGTGTCGCAATCTCCACAGCGTCGGCAACCTCGGCTTGTCCCATTTCACAAACGGTTGCAAGTACTTCCAGCGAGCCAGGGTCGGAGGTTTCGAAGGTAACGTTCATCATCCCACGAACGCTTTTGCCTCCAATGAGTCCACCCAACGGCTTGCCATTGTTTTTGCAAAAATCTGCGAACTTGACAGGGGAACGAAACGCGGACGCAGTAAACGATTGGATTTCGACTGCAGCAATGGACATAGCGTATCTTTCAATCAAAGAGGATGTAAAGAAAAAGCGGAGACTGCAGCATACCGAATTCAAAGGGCGTTGTGATTGGCCACAAGCGGAATTTTAAACGATCGTCAGGCTAATCGTTACCGTTGGGTTCATCCCAGCGGGACGATAACTGGCAGCTACAGAGAAAAAGCGTCAGCATTGCTCTCCATCGGTTTCAAACCGGTGGAAGCAACGTCGCATGCAGTAAAACGTTGCTTCCGCCGAGATGAACTCGACGGAGAGCGAGCAAGAAAATCGTGATGCCATCGGATGTAGCTGCCAATTGTTGCCTCCATCGGGACGAGCCCGAATGGAAGGCCCGTTCCCAATCGATTGGTACGCAACTACGCAGGTTCGTTTACCCGTTCTGCATGCACGTTTGTCTTGGGGACAAACATCACTGCTAAGACTAAAGCAATGCAAAGAACAGACGCAGACAAAGCAAATGGTGCGCCAGGAAAGTATGTGTTGGAATCTGGTTTATTGGTCCAGCGCGCGACCGTTGTAAACAAAAATGGACCAATCATGCCTGAGATCCCATTGAGCGAGCTGTTCGCTCCCGATAGTTGGCCCTGTTCGCTCGCTCCCAGTTGCTTAGACATGATTCCTTGTATTGACGCGTTAAAAAACCCCATCAACGCGAAGATGAATGTAAAAACAAAGAACAGTTGGCCTGTCCAGGCAATCGAGTAAAGTGCAAACCCGACTATCGCTCCGGTTAAGCCAACTAAGACTAGAACCCGTTCACCAAAACGTTTTTTGGCCGGCCTGATTAACCCGCCTTGAACGATTGCATTCAACACTCCAACCACAGCCAACGTTGACGCGACCATCCAGAGTCGCCATTGAAATCGCTCGAGCGTGTAAATCACGAAAAAGGTTTGGAACACTTGATGTGAAAGTTGGTATAAAAACAACGTCATCGCCATCGGTAATAGAGAGCTCTTGGAAGAAAGCAGCCTCAATGATCCAACAGGGTTTGCACGCGTCCAGCTAAATTGCATCCTCTTTTCCACCGGCAACGATTCGGGCAAGATGAAGTAGCCGTAAAACGCATTCGTCAGAGTAAGTACAGCGGATACCCAAAAAGGAAGTCGAAGATCAATCTCGCCAAGGATCCCACCAGTGAGAGGCCCAAAAATAAACCCAAGTCCAAACGCCGCGCCAAACATGCCGTAGGCTGCCGATCGATTTTCTGGCGTTGTAATATCGGCAAGATAAGCTTGGGCCGTCGAGAAACTGGAAGCGGTGATTCCAGTGATGATGCGGCCTACGATAAGCCAACTAAGGTTGGGTGCTAGAGCCAAAAGGATGTAGTCAAATCCAAGACCAAATGCGGACAGCAACAAAACCGGTCTTCTGCCATATCGGTCAGACAAGGCACCCATGATTGGCGAACAAATGAATTGCATGAACGCCCAAATCGTACCGAAGAGCCCTATGTACCAAAGGGCAAGATCCTGGTCGTCATCGACTAGTGTTATGATCAGCTTTGAAAGTACAGGAATCACAAGCCCTAGCGAAAGAACATCCAGAACGACAGTTACCAAAATGAACGCGACCGCAGCTTTTTTCTTGTCCATTCTGACTACACGCTCCAATTCAGTTGCCAAGGACAGGCAATAGGCTGCATGTGGATGGGCAGACGTTCAAGGGAAGTGTGTTGTCGTCCTGATGACGGCCTATTTACTCTAAAGGAATACATGTGTGTCGCTTTTCACACGGTCAATGTGAGGTTGGAACGGGAAAACAAAGGAAGTTCTGGGTACTAACTGGACCAAGGCTGCACTATACTTGTGATTCCCCTCCCGGCACACCTGTTCCTGGTGCACTGAACAAACTTTCCCACCTTTTTAAGCACGCAAACGTTTTCTGCCGTAGTGCTTAGCAAGATTTTTCGATTGTGAAGGCTTAGTCCTTTCAAATTAAGAGGTCCATCCAGTATGAGATGTCTTGGTAACCCGCTTGGTCGTCGTGGTTTTTTGACCGTTGGGGCCCTCGGTGGTCTTGGTCTTTCCCTCGGGGATCTATTCCGATCGCAGCAAGTCCTGGCGGATCAAAAAAAATATGACTTCATTGAAGCCAAAGCGGAAAGCGTCATTCACATCTTCTTGCCAGGCGGAATTGCCCACCAGGAGACCTTCGATCCTAAACCCTATAGCCCGCTTGAGTATCGCGGAGAGCTCGGGACCATCAAGACCAAGACTGGAGACGTCTTCTCAGAAACGGTGCCAAAGCTAGCGGCCATTTCTGACCGACTGACAATTCTGCGCGCAATGACACATGGCGAAGCGGCCCACGAACGTGGCACGCACAATATGTTCACAGGCTACAAACCCTCACCGGCACTTGTGTTTCCAAGTTTTGGTTCGGTCGTTAGCCATGAATATGGTCCTCGCAACAATTTACCTCCCTACGTCGCCGTCCCCAGTTCGCCCAATGAATTTGCTGGCACAGGTTATTTGAGTTCATCCTTTGGCCCCTTCAGTTTGGGATCGGACCCTGCGAATAAAGGCTTCAAAGTGCAAGACCTCAACTTGGGAGGTGGCGTCGATGCTATTCGCTTTGAGCGACGCCGTTCCGCATTGGAAGCGGTGAATGCATACTTCGCGGATAAGCAAAAATCGGACAATATTGCGGCCATGGATACGTTTTATCAGCGTGCCTATTCACTAATCAGCAGCGACAAAGCTCGTGAGGCATTCAACATCGAAGCGGAAGAAAATGGACTTCGAGACAAGTATGGACGGAACCCAGCAGGGCAACGTTTGCTCATGGCTAGACGTCTCGTCGAAGCTGGAGTTCGCTTCGTGACGGTAACCTATGGCGGATGGGACATGCATTCCGGAATTGCTGGCGCAATGCGACGCGATATGCCGTCTCTCGATCAAGCCCTCGCAACGCTGATTGAGGATCTCGAATCTCGTGGATTGTTGTCGAAAACGCTGGTCATGGTTAGTAGTGAATTCGGCCGCACTCCTAAAATCAATAGCGACGCTGGTCGGGACCACTGGCCCAAGGTCTTCTCGGTGATGCTGGCTGGTGGGGGGGTCAAAGGTGGCTTGGTCTATGGAGCTTCGGATGCGACCGCAACGGAGCCAGAATTCGATGCCGTTTCGCCAGAGGACCTGGCGACCACGATGTATCACTTGCTCGGCATTGTCGCCGACAAGGAATTGATGTCGCCCGGCGATAGGCCCATCGAAATATGCGATGGCGGCAAGCTGATCAAGGATATTCTGGTTTGAATCGCACGTGGCCGACGCTGCTAGCGTCGGCTCGATCCCATCAGCATCCGTCACGTTGGAACGCCTTTTTCGAACGGTACATCTTGGAGGCAAAAAAACTGATTACCTATTTTATGCATATCTTCAAAACTGCAACCGGGTTAATTCACTCGATGATTCCTAGATATACTCTTAAGTGCATCTGCTTGTTCGGCGCATTGCTGAATGCACTCACCGCCAAAACGCTCCTAGCCTCATCCCCCGAGGCAAACTCGTTGTCCTTAGTCGGATTGCATCGAGGTACTTCGGTTGAGATAACCATCTCTGGCGCAAGGCTTGGCGAAGCACACTCCTTGTTGTTTTACTCGCCGGGACTTTCTGCGAACAACGTCATCAGAATTGACGACAATAGCATCAAAGCTACCGTAACCGCTACTCAAGATGCTGCTTGCGATCTTCATCCCTTTCGAGTTGTTACTAACACTGGCCTAAGTAACATGCGTCTGCTTAACGTGTCAGATCTTCCATCCGTTGCCGAGTCGGAGCCCAACAACGAATTTCAAAAGGCCCAATTGATCTTACTCAACTCCACCATCGATGGCGTCGTGCTCAGTGAAGACGTCGACTACTATTCAGTCGACCTGAAGCAAGGACAGCAGATGAATGTCGAGCTCGAGGGCCTTCGTCATTCGTACATGAACGATTTTTTTGACCCGTATATCGCGATCTATGACGCAAAACGCTTTGAAATCAAGGCAAGCGACGACTCGGTATTCCTGCAACAGGACTGCCTATGCTCGATGATCGCTCCCTCGGATGGCCGATATGTCATCGAGGTACGCGAAAGTAGTTTTGGTGGCAACGAACGAGCTCGATATCGGCTACACGTAGGTACTTTTCCTAGACCCGTCGCCATTATGCCAGGTGGCGGCCCTCCGGGGCAACCACTCGTTGCAACCTGCATTGATCTGTTAGGCAATGAATGGCAAGAGACCTTCGAAATGCCGGCAGAGCCAACTGCAGCGCATCGCATTTGGTCAAAACGCGACGGACAATCGGCACCGTCACCAAACTATCTATGCGTCGATGCAATACCCAACGTTTTGGAAATGGAGCCGAACGAGGACCACAATTCGATTGCGATTGCTAGTACTGTGCCCGTTGCGTTCAATGGCATTCTCGAAAGGGAAAAAGATCGAGATTGCTGGGTTTTCGAAGCCAAAAAGGACCAACAACTTGAGATTCGTATCCATGCACGCAAACCAATGCGTTCCAACGTGGACCCAGTTCTGCAAATCCTAAAGGTAGGGGGTGGGGTACTGGCTGGAAACGACGATAGCAATGGTCCCGATAGTTACGTCCCATTCAAGGTGCCCGAGGATGGCAAGTATGCTGTATGTGTTTCTGATCACCTAGGTCGATTTGGTAAGCACTTTGTCTATCGCGTTGAAGTGCTTCTGCAAAAGCCTGAAGTCGGGACTACGGTAAATGAACAAACAAGATATGTTTCGCAGGTGGTCAACGTACCGCGTGGTTCTCGGATGGCGATCGAAACCAAAGTCCTACGCAAATTCCTTGGCGGTGAAGCCCACGTTGTCGCCCATGAGCTACCGAGCGGAATGACGCAGTCCGATGCCATATGCCCAGCAGATCTCGGGGATATTCCAATGATTTTCCGTGCGGAAGCAAATGCTGCCAACGCCGGCAAGTTGGTCGATTTGATTGCATCCATTGCGACATCTCCCCAAACCAAAGTTTCCGGACCACTAAGCCAACGAACGCAACTTGTTCGTGGGCAGAACAACGTCGATGTTTGGGGCCGAATCGAAAACAAATTGGCTGTAGCAATCGTTGAGCCCGCCCCTTTCGATATCGAAGTGGTCCAACCACAAGTTCCCTTGGTCCGAAACGGATCGATGACGCTGACAGTCAATGCGAAACGAATGGCAGGTTTCGACAAACCTATCAACCTACGATTGTTGAGTGCACCACCGGGGATTGGATTCTCGGCCGTGACCATGGCCGGGGACCAGTCGACAATTGGGCTCCCTTTGACCGCAAATAACGGTGCAGCAATTCGAAACTGGCCACTGCTCGTGATGGCCACCACTGACAATGGGTTTGGCTCAATCGAACTATCCTCGGAGTTTGTCCATGTGGATGTGACGGATTCGCTCTTTGAATTCAAATTCCCTAAAACGCTGGGTGAACTCGGCAAAACCGCCAACTTAATTGTGAATGCAAAACTAAAGCGTCCAGTCCAAGGTAACGTGGAAGTGGAGTTGCTAGGCATTCCGCCCGGCACCCAAGTTGCGATACCGAAGGTTGCATTCGCAAGCGACGGAACACAAATTGCCTATGCATTGCAAATTCCAGCGGAAACGAGAACCGGCAATTACAAAACCATCGTGTGCCGAGCCACGGTTACCAGCGACAAGGGGGTGATCACGCAAACCAATGGAAACGGTGAAGTACAAATTGATGTCCCAATAACGCCGCCGGTTGCGACTCTAGCAGATGTTGCGGTCGTTCCGTCGACAGTTGTCCCACTTACTGCTGAGGTTGCTTCCAAGCCTTTAACACGACTTGAAACGCTTAAGCAACAAAGAGGAAGACCGTGAAATCACTTTTTTCGATGGCTCTATTCTCGGTCGCTGCAATTTGCGGGGTTGAGGTAGCGATTGCTTGTGGCTTTGACGAACCCACAGCACCTAGCTCCAATATGGTGACCGAGCCAACGAAGTGGCAGTCCTTATCCATTTACCCGCCAGCGATAAAACTCAGCGCGAAGTCGGATAGCCAAAACGTTATCGCCGTTGCAACCCGATCCGATGGTATTACTGAGGATGTTACGGAACAAGCAGTATGGACTCTTTCAAACCCGGAAATGGCCCAGATGGAAAGCCTGTTGCTTAGGCCAAAGGGAGACGGCAGTTCGCAAATCACAGCGCAATGGCAAGGTCTATCTGCGAACGCGGAGCTTCAAATAACCAACTCACAATTGGTACGTACCGTAAGTTTTGAACGCGATGTGATGCCGATCTTAACGAAAGTAGGCTGCAACACTGGTTCGTGCCATGGAGCGGCCCGCGGTAAAGATGGGTTTCGGCTGAGTCTGTTCGGCTATGATCCAGCCGGAGATTACCAGCGAATCACACGCGAAATAGGCATTCGGCGAATCAATCTGGCTGTACCCGATCAAAGCTTGATTTTGTTGAAGGCAACTGGCTCCGTGCAACATTCAGGTGGTAAAAGAATCGATCTTGGTAGCAAACACTACGAAACGTTGCTCGCATGGTTGCATGCCGGGGCTCCGATCGATGCCCAAAAACCTTCGTCGGTTGTAGCGGTGGACGTCTACCCCAAACAAGCCGTCATCCAAGGCAAAGGTGGAAAGCAAAAGCTTGTTTCGGTCGCCAATTATGCGGATGGCTCTCAGCGCGACGTGTGGGATCTGGCGTCGTTTACAACGAACAACGAACGAACCGCAGCCGTCGGTTTCGACGGTCAAATCACCAGTGGGGTTCGGGGTGAAGCTTTCGTGATGGCAAGATTTGATACCTTCACTGTGGGTTCACAAGTGCTTGCTTTGCCGTCTCAACTTCAATTTGAAAATTCCAAAACGGAAGCTGACTACGTTGACCAGCTGGTAAATGCGAAACTGCAAAAGCTTCGCCTTCCTTCGAGCGGTAATTGTTCCGACAATGAGTTTTTGCGAAGATCTACCATCGATATTATTGGGTTACTCCCATCAGAAGAGGAGGCATCGGCTTTTCTTGGTAACACAGAGCCTGACAAACGTGCTCGGTGGGTCGATGCTTTGTTAGAACGAAAAGAGTTCAGCGAAATTTGGGCAATGAAGTGGGCGGACTTGCTCATGATCAAGAGCAAGAATGATGTCAGCTACAAAGCCGCATACCTTTACAACAACTGGCTCACCAACAAAATCGCCTCGAACACTCCGATCGATCAAATTGTTCGAGAACTGTTGACAGCCACAGGCGGGACTTTTGAAAACCCTGCCACCAATTTTTATCAAGTTGAACTCGCTCGCTTGAAGCTCGCAGAAAACGTGGCACAGACATTCATGGGGATACGAACGCAATGCGCTCAATGCCATAACCATCCGTTCGATCGTTGGACGATGAATGATTATTATGGTTTCGCAGCCTTTTTCTCCCAAATTGGTCGCAAGCAAGGTGAAGACTACCGCCAACTTTTGATCTTCAACAGCGGAAGCGGCGAAGTCAATCATCCCGTGGGTGGGGCTATTGTTCAGCCGAAGTTCTTAGGCGGTATCGCTCCTGACGTAAATGGCCAGGACCGACGTGAGGTCTTGGCAAATTGGATAACCAGCAACGAAAACCCCTACTTTTCTAAGAGCATCGCCAACCGAATTTGGGCCCACTTTACAGGGGTCGGCATCGTCCAACCGGTCGATGATTTTCGAGCTAGCAATCCGCCAAGCAACCCTGAATTGCTCGATGAACTTGCCAGGCATCTCGTCAATTATCAGTTTGACACCAAACGCTTGGTGCGAGACATCTGTAACTCGAAGACGTATCAGCGCACGTGCACACCGAACGAGCAGAATCAACAAGACGAACGAAACTACTCTCATGCAATCGTGCGAAGAATTCCATCCGAGAACATGCTCGATTGTATTTCGCAGGTAACAGAGACCAAGGAGAAATTTCGTGGGCTTCCGATCGGTGCGCGAGCTGTCCAAATTGCCGACGGGGCAACCAGTAACTATTTTCTGAAATCGTTTGGACGCAGCCAACGAACAACTGTCTGCGCCGATGAGGCTACGACAGATCCCTCTTTGTCGCAAGCCTTGCATTTGATCAATGGCAACGCAACGAGCGGGAAAATAAATCAAGGCGCACTCTTCAAAAGGTGGAAAGAGTCCGGCCTGAATAAGGAAGCGGTCATAGACAAGATATACGTTCGCTGCTTGAGCCGGAAGCCAACGGAGTCCGAGCAGACCAAACTGATGAATCTCATTGCCGATTCCGCAAACGAGGACCAGGGATTGCACGATGTCTTCTGGGCAATTTTGAATAGCCGAGAGTTTATATTCAATCATTAGAGTTAGCAAAGAAGAACCAACTTCAATGAACCCAAGCCATTTCCCATTGACTATGGTGCTCCAACCTTTGCAGATGCTTGTTCGTTATTCGAAAGTCGTTCTTGCGTTTGCGTCCACGATCACTTTAAATTTCGCGATGGACGAACCTGTTAAAATCAATTACGAAGACCATATCAAAACGATCTTTCGCGAGCATTGCACCTCCTGTCACAACGCGAACGACAAGAAGAGCGGGTTGGCTTTAGATACCTACCAGGCGGTTTTGACTGGCGGTAGCGGCGGAGAAGTAGTCGCGGCGGGTGATTTGGACTCATCGCGATTGTTATGCTTGACTGCACGCAAAGAGCAACCGTACATGCCGCCTAACCAAGACATGATTCCACTCGCGAAGTTGGATTTGCTGAAGTC
>JANLUJ010000720.1:0-14531 GCA_031363425.1 Pirellula sp. | reverse complement strand
CATCTTGACATTCTTGGTGCGCGAGTCCGAGCCAATTCCAGCGGTGGCATCCATCAACTCAGCACCCGTTGGCGATACCAAAAGTTGGTCACGTCTGCCACCTTCGTATTGGTACGTACTCGCGATTTTGGTTTTGTTTTCGCTTGCAAACAGCAGTGACACTTTTCTGTTGCTTCGAGCTCGCGATCTAGGATACTCACCTTGGGCGGTCGTGATGGTCTATGCGTTTTACAACTTATTGTATTCGCTATTGTCTTATCCAGCGGGTGCGTTGAGTGACCGCATCGGCCGATGGCGCATCATCGTAGTGGGCTGGATTATTTATGCATTCGTCTACGCGGGGTTTGCACTATTGCCAGCTTCTCAAGCTTGGGGCATGTGGCCCCTGATGGCGATTTACGGTGTATACATGGCTCTGACCGAGGGAGTTGGCAAAGCGCTCATCGCCGACCATGCACCACGCGAATCACGTGGTACTGCCATGGGTATTTTCTATGGACTCACAGGTTTGACTACATTCATTGCGAGCCTGGGTGCAGGAATGGTGTGGGACCGTTTTGGCGCTTCGCCTGCGCTACTGCTTGGGTCCGGTTTTGCCATTATTGCCGTCATCTCGCTGTTGCTTTTCGGCAATCGCGTTATGCCCGCTAGCGAAACGCAGAAAGTCACATCAAACGGATAGCCCCGCAGGTCTGTTTCTGGTTGTACCGCTTGGCGAATCGTTCCTACTCTTAGCGGAGATAGTTATCAGATCAATTGTGTCGTTCCGAAACAATGGTTGTGCAAATCATGCCGATTTGCGCGAATCGGAAAACGCTAGCAATTGGATAGGGGAATGGCATTACGGCAAACTAGTTCGAGCGTTCCATCGGAACAGTCCGGGAAGTCGTTTGCGTGTTGGTTCTCCTTGTTATGCTTGTTTTCGATGGGAATCGGTTGCAAAGCACCATCGGTTTGTTGCAACCCTCGCTATGTCGCAAATGAGATCCAATGTCGAACTTCCGTAAACGTCGAAAAAGTTCAACCTTGCTCTGAGGTCATTCCGGCAGGTGTGATCCTGGAAGATGGTCTCGATGAAATGGAGGCAGTCGCTACGGGCTTGGCGAACAACTCGCTCTTTCAAGCCGCACTGGCCCAGCTTGGAATGGCGGGAGGCGATGCCGTTCAAGCCAACTTGATCGCAAACCCCCAAGTGCTCATGTACTTTCCATCGGGGGCCAAGGAAGGGCAATACACACTTTATGCTCCCATTGAGTCTTACTTTCTAAGGCCAACGCGAGTCAAAGTCGCCAATCGCGAGTACCGTCGTATCGGCGAGCAACTCGTGCAAAACGGACTGAACGTGGCTCGCGATATTCGTTTGGCCTATATCGATCTAGCCTTGGTAACCGAACAATCGCGTTTGGCAATGGATGCCGTCGAGATTCGTCAGGGCATCGCGGATCTGACTCGCGACCGATTCAAGGACGGCGACATCAGTGAGTTGGAAACCATCGCATCCAAAGTCGACGCGTTGAATGCCAAAGCCATCAGCGGAGTCCAGCAACAGAACATTTCGATTAGCCAAGCGAGACTTGCCTCGCTCCTTGGAATTCCAACCGTTGATACTTCACTTCAGCCAACGTCACTCGAAACGATCAGCGTCCCGGAGTTGGACGAAAAGCAATTGATTGCAACGGCTCTGGCTTGTCGTCCAGATTACCATGCCGCACGTTGGGCCGTCGCAGCAGCAACGGAGCGTTCGTCTTTGTCACGATGGATTTTTTGGCGAGCTGATAGCGTCATCGACGTGCGACATGGAACGGACTACGCTCGAACAGGCACGGGCCTAAGGCTTGACTTGCCGATCTTCAATCGCAATCAAGGTGGCATCCTTCGTGCCGATTGGGAACTAAATGCAGCCATGCATATACGCGACGCGATTCGAGATCAAATCTATCAAGATGTGCGCGTTGCTTATCGGCAACTGATTCAAGCCCGCGCAAATCTAAAGATCCTTGAATCGGATGTCCTCCCGAATCTATCGGAGGCTGTAGGAATTGCCGAAAAGGGGTTTGCGGACGGCGGAACGGATTATCTACTGGTACTGCAAACGACCACACTTTACTTAGATGCGCGTGCAAGAATTCTCGACCAGCGAGCCATGCTTCGGCGTGCAATTGCGGAACTGGAACGCAGCGTCGGAAGGAGCCTGAATGCGGCTCCGCTCGATGTCCAAGAGATGTTGACTAATACCGCCCCAACGGAGGAACCTGTAGCGCAGACTTGTAGCCCAGATAATTCTCATGGTATTTATGCATCAGCCGCTGGTCGCTAGCCTCATCGTTACCCACACCTTTTTGTCTTTGCTCCCCTCGCCTTTTTAGGGAAGAGGGGCTGGGGGAGGGGTTTTGCAATGTGTTTCGATTGGAGTCTTGATCGTGGATTCAATGTCGTGCCTCGATGGAATGGGCTACCTGTTGCCCCGAGTCCTTTGTTAAAACATCGTTATGTTGATCGCTTGTCAAACACGTCCGACTACAATGCAATCCACTCTAACCGAAGTTCTTACACAACATGACCCTTCCCCGATGAGCAAAAAGACAATCGCTCGATTCATTTTGCAATTGAGCATTCTATGTTCAGTTTTTACTTCGTTTGGATGCCGGCCGCAATCGACTCCTGCTACAAAACCCACTTCGCCGGCGAAGGTAGAATTGGTTCCGCATGAGACCGATCTCGCCACCATTACAATTACGAAGGATGCCGAAGAGCGACTTGGCATTTCCACTGTTGCATCCGAACTGCGTCGGGTTCAACAGCACCGGACTTTTGGTGGCGAGGTCATCATTCCGTCCGGTCGATCCATTATGATTTCATCGCCCGTCGCTGGGATTGTCTCGCCGTATAGTAGTGCAAAGTTTCCAGTGCCTGGGTTCAAAGTCAAGGCTGGCGATGTAGTCTTGGCACTTACCCCGATACTATCGCCCGAACGCGATGTTCCGACCCCTGCCGAACAAGTGCAAATGGCAGGCGCCAAGGCAACCTTAGTGGCTGCACAAGTCACAGCCCTAGGCGACGTGCAACGAGGACTGGCTGACACTGCTGCCACCAAGATCACTCTCGATCGAGCAAAAAAACTACTCAACGATCGCGCTGGTAGCCAGCGGTCTGTCGATGATGCACAGGCGCTTGCCAATGTTGCTGCCACTATATTAGCCGCTGCCGAAGAGCGTCATACACAACTTACAAAACTGATCGCGTCGCTTGAACGTTCGGCCAGTCACGAATTGGCGACGGAGATCCCTTTGAAAGCTCCGGTCGACGGAGTGATTCGTAGCCTCAACATTTCTGCGGGTCAACAAGTTGTTGGTGGGGCATCGCTTTTTGAAGTGTTAGATACAAGCACGGTTTGGGTTCGTGTCCCCGTCTTTGTCGATCTATTGTCGTCCATTCAACCAGGAGCCTATGGCCGAGTTGTTGGACTGGATGGCAAGGCCACACCTAGAACTTCGCTAGCTGTCGAATCCGAGCCCGAACTGGCCTTGCCGATCGAGGCACCGCCAACTGCCGACGCGGGTAGCTCGTCGGCCGACCTTTATTTTGAAATTGCGAATCAGCGATCTCATTTTCGCCCTGGCCAACGTATTGGGATCGAACTGCCAATGAATAGCGAAGTGGAAGCGACGCTCGTTCCGTCGGCTTCCGTTCTTTACGACATCCACGGTGGAACTTGGGTTTACACGCTAAAGGAACAACAGAAGTTTGTGCGGAAACGTGTGACGGTATTGTGGTTCGATGGCTCGCAAGCCGTGCTTCAAAAAGGCCCAAGTGCGGGGACGATGGTGGTGGCGGATGGTGCAGCTGAATTGTTTGGAACTGAATTCGGGCCAGGGAAATAGGCGAACGATATCATGAGTTGGCTTATTCGGGCTTCCCTACAATTCCGCGTGATCGTATTGATGATCGCGATCGGATTGATCATCGTTGGCGTTCGAACCATGGATTCGATCCCGCTCGACGTGTTCCCCGAGTTCGCGCCGCCGCTAGTTGAGATTCAAACCGAAGCTCCTGGGATCTCGACAGAAGACGTCGAAAGTTTGATCAGTGTCCCCATCGAGAATGCAGTCAACGGCATTCCGTTCGTCAAGGCCGTCCGCTCCAAGTCGGTCTTAGGGTTGTCTAGCGTTCGACTAATCTTTGCCAGTGGAACAGATTTGTTGATGGCTCGGCAGCTTGTTCAAGAGCGAGTTACGCTTGTGGCGGCGCAATTACCCCTGGTGGCTCGCCCGCCAGTGATTCTGCCACCACTTTCGTCGCTTAGTCGATGCATGAAGATCGGTCTGTGGTCCGAAACCAAAAACCAGATGGACATGACTGTGCTCACGAAGTGGACGATTCGGCCACGATTGATGTCGGTCAGTGGAGTTGCAAATGTCGCGGTTTGGGGCGAAAAAGATCCTCAGTTGCAAGTCATCGCCGATCCAGATCGATTGCGGGCCAACGGTGTGACGCTAGACGTTCTGATGCAAGCGGTCCGCGATGCCACAGCGGTTGGGGCTGGTGGCTTTGTGGATACTCCGAACCAGCGATTAGCGCTGCGGCATGTCCCCGCGGTCTACACACCTGAGCAACTTGGCGAGATGGTACTTTCATTTCGCGGTGCTGGTTCTTCTGTACTAGGCTCTGCCGTAAACCCTAATTCGCTGCGGCCTGGGGTTGTTTCGAGCTCCGGCGGAAGCCCGATCCGTATACGTGATGTGGCCGATGTCATTGTGGATTACGCTCCTCCCATCGGCAATGCGATTATCAATAATCAACCGGGCTTGCTCTTGATCATCGAAAAGCAACCTTGGGCCAACACGCTGGATGTCACTCGAGGCGTAGAGAAGGCGATGGCGGATCTAAAGCCCGGAATGGGTGAAGTGCAATTCGATACCACGATCTTCCGACCCGCAACTTTTATCGAACGTTCACTTGCCAATCTCAGCCATTCGATGCTCCTCGGTTGTGTTTTAGTGATCGTTGTCTTACTTGTATTCCTGTATGACTGGCGATGCGCTTTAATCAGCGCGATTGCAATCCCACTTTCGCTGATAGCCGCCATCATGGTGCTCTACTGGCGTGGTGGAACGGTCAATACGATGGTACTAGCCGGCTTGGTCATCGCATTGGGAGAGGTTGTCGATGACGCGATCATCGACGTCGAAAACATCATGCGACGTTTGCGATTGAATGCGACCTCTGCCAATCCTCAGTCCGCCTTTCAAGTCGTCTTGAATGCGTCGATGGAAGTTCGAAGTGCAGTGGTCTATGCAACGATCATTGTGGTCTTGGCATTCTTACCCGTCTTTTTCTTAGAGGGACTCTCAGGCGCGTTCTTTCGTCCCTTAGCTGCGGCCTACATCCTAGCGATTTTGGCTTCGCTGGCGGTGGCACTTACGGTTACACCTGCCATGTCGCTATTGCTGCTACCGGCAACGGCTCGCATGCGGCATCGCGAAGGACCTTTGGTACGAGTTCTCAAACGATGGTATCGAGCATGCTTGCAACGGTTACTGAATTTCAGAGTTTTGACCTTGAGCGGCTTTGCTTTTGTGTTTGCGGCTATCGCGTGTTCGATCCCATGGCTGGGAGAGGAACTAATGCCAAACTTTCGTGAGACCGATTTTTTGATGCATTGGGTCGAGAAACCTGGCATCGGAATCGATGCGATGGACCGTATTACCACGCGAGCCAGCAAAGAGCTAATGGCGGTTCCTGGCGTGCGTAACTTTGGATCGCACATTGGGCGAGCGACCGTAGCGGATGAAGTTGTCGGTCCGAACTTTACCGAACTCTGGATCAGCATCGACGAATCGCAAGACTACGACACCACGGTTGCCAAAGTGCAGAGCGTCGTCGACGGTTATCCTGGACTGTACCGAGACCTATTGACCTATCTTAAAGAGCGAATAAAGGAGGTACTCACGGGAACGAGCGCAGCCATCGTGGTCCGCATTTACGGTCCAAATATGGATCGACTTCGATCGATTGCGGCCGAAGTCTCTTCGCAAATCAAGCCGATCGAAGGGGTAACGACGCTCAAGATTGAGCCACAGGTATTAGTGCCACAAATATCCATTGAAATGCGTCCCGAGGCAGCCTCGCAGTTTGGATTGACTCCGGCCACATTGATGAGAAATGTATCAACGTTGGTCAATGGAACGCAAGTTGGCGAGATCTATCGCGATCAAGGGATCTTCGGAGTTTTCGTGCGAGGCAAGGACCAGACACACAGAGACCCGACCGCTGTACAACACTTGATGATTGATACGCCGTCGGGGGCACAAGTCCCATTGAGCAGTGTCGCAAGCGTTACGATCGTTCCTGCTCCAAACGAAATCAAGCGCGAGGGAGCATCGCGTCGTTTGGACGTGACGTGCAATGTGGCAGGACGTGATTTAGGAGCGGTTGCCAAGGAGATCGAAGCGGCGGTCCAAAAGAACGTGGCGTTTGGAACGGGCTATCATCCCGAGTTTCTGGGTGAGTATGCGGAGGCTCGCGCATCGAGACAGCGGTTATTGCTGTTGTCCGTCGCTGCCATTTTGATGATCACGGTCATTCTGTACGTTGATTTCCAATCTTGGAAATTGGTGTTGCTCATGTTGGGAATGCTGCCGCTCGCCATTCTCGGTGGAGTGCTGGGGGTCTTCGCCAGTGGTGGCATCATGTCGCTTGGTTCGCTCGTCGGTTTCGTGACAGTCGTTGGTATCTCAGCTCGAAATGCGATCATGCTGATCAGCCACTACCGCCATTTGAATGAATTCGAGGGCGTTGAGCATAACAGGGAACTCAGCATTCGCGGAGCCGAAGAGCGTCTCGCACCAATATTGATGACGGCACTGACCGCCGCGCTTGCCCTCGCGCCCTTGGTATACACCGGTAACTTGCCCGGTCAAGAAATTGAATACCCGATGGCAATCGTTATTCTCTTTGGGTTGGGAGCAGCTACGCTCGTCAATTTATTCGTATTGCCGCTTCTCTACGATGCACTACATCCAAATCGGGTGTTAAAAGCGGGATAGCGGGCCGTGCAAATAAGGCGAGCGGCGAGCTGAAAACCACCTGAAATGGGCAGTTCGCTCTGACGAGCATTCGTACTCGTACAAATCGCTTGCGATGGTACTAATCTCGTATTCGATGAAAAGCATTCGAGTACGAGTACCGCTTCGCTGAGTAGAAGTACGAACGGAGAGGTGTGCATGATCTTTTGCGAGGCAACTCCCCCGCGGACTTCCACTTGGCACCTGAGGCCATCGTATATCTGTTTGTACAACGTTGAGACGCCGGGGTGTAGCAAAATCCAACATAGTCTTTGACGTCGGAAACAAAACATCATACACGATCAACTCTACGAATCCGGCAGTAGCCATCGAATACCATGGATTGCCGCATTGTGGCGAGTATCTCTACTTACTTGTGCGGTTTGTATTCGGTTTGGCACTCGAGATGCATTGACGGTGTAACCATGGTCTACCATTGATACTCCGATTGAGGCAATCGCTATGAAAAAAAATTTGGGTACTGCCGTTTTATTCGCTCTTGGAACGTTGGCATCGCTGCTTGGGAGTTTAGCACAGGCGCAAGACGATGCTGCAATGCAAGTGTTTCGAAAGTTATTGATGGAGATGGAGTCTCAATCAGCACATCGCACTCAATCGAACGCAAATTCCAACAGCGCTACTCCAGCAATCCTCAACGACAATCGGTCAGTAACTTTGGGCAGGTCTTCGTCTCGCGAGGCACCTCCGCCCCCTCCTGTTCGAGTGACCAAGGTTTATGATCTTGCGGATCTCTTCGCCGTTGCCCCATCATTCGAAGCCAAGGGATGGGTTGGATGGGATGATTCTCCTCTCTTGCATTCAACTAGTTCCAGTGCTTCCGCAAGCGATATTTTTGGAGGAGGAGGAGGCGGTATGGGAGGAATGATGCGAGTATCGCAGACCAGTGTCAAACTTAACAATGGCGAATGGCAGCCGACGCCTGAGAAACTGATCGAAGCGATTGAGAGTACTGTCGACGCGGAATGGGCCGTTAAAGGCGGCAAAGAAACGTTATGTTGGTTAGGAAGTTCCCTACTGGTTACTGCCTATCCGGAAACGCATGCAATGGTCAAGCAGTTGCTCGACCTTTTGCAACCTCGCTGGAACGCGCGAGTAACCCTCGAAACACGCATTCATTGGCTTTGGCTCAGCTTTGCCGAAGAGGAGAAATTGGCTCGCTTGATGGTCTCATCCGAAGCAAGTTTAGTGCGGAGTATCGAAACCGAAACGCTCAGTAAGTTCATTTCTGTGTTGCCACAAGAAGAATCACGACCCACTGCAATCCACGCCCGATTGCAGAGTCACAATGGCCAACTGGTATCATGGGTAAGCGGTGAGCAGCGACGTTCGGTCGTCGGTTGGGATCGAAAAAAGGGAAAGTTGATTCCTACCGCAGCCGTCGCTCATCGAGGCGTTGCATGCGAAATCATTACGATGCTGGCTCATGCTTCCGATCACGCGACCGTAGTTCTTAATAGCCGTGTCGTCAAGGCCTGCGATACGGACGAGGCACCGAAGATTAATGCCGAAGTTCCCAAACCATCAACGGATCCGGTCTGTGGCCAAACGGTTTCGTCCACCGTCCGAGTTCCAATCGGTCGAGCAACAGTGGTTGGAGGAGGTTCGTCCAACGAAAGTGGACTAGAGAACTGGCAACTCGCAGTCGTTGTATCCGTCGACTTGGTGTCCCCACGCGAGCAAGCCGAAAAGTAAATTTTCCATTTCCTTTACGCGTTCGAAGTGTGAGGAACTAACAAGTGACGCCCGAGCAAATAAGAACAAACGCAATTAAGATCATTGCTTGCCTTCTAGTTTGGATCTTCTGCATGTCGACATGCGATGCCACCGCGTTTGCAGCCCAGGAAACCAAGAATAGTGAGCTACTAAAACGGAACATCTATAGCCAAGTCCCCGAAATTGAGGCACAGGACTTCGTTCGCTTGAATCCCCCCAAGTCTGGCGAATGGCTCCACCAGTTCCCCGAATCAGGTCAGTCACTGGAAGAGTACAAGGCCAAAGACTGCCAAGTTTTCTGCGACGAACCAAGATCGATCGGGGAGAGATTCCGAATCGGCGGCCTATGATCGAATCCGATTCCGTCCCTATCGCTTGGTCGATTTCTTCTGTCCACACGACATCGCGGTAGGCCAAAATCGTCGGTATCGCAGCTGAATTCATAAGGTTACGATGCAATTAGAAAAAGTTAAAAGGGAACTCCTAAAACCTCGAAAGCCAATCTGAAAATTCTATTATGAAGCCATGGACCATGCTACGGTATCGCAAACAGTAACCCCAAACCGTTCTTCTGGGTGATGACCGTTTTCCCCGACCGCACTTGCGGTGCGTGCGTCGCTGCGCTCAAACGAGATATGGGCTTCAACTTGTTAGGCAGAAAAATGTTAGGTAAAAAATGTGACCAAGATTTAAGTTGGAGTCACGGAAATCGCCAGTCAACCAAAAATGGTCCCATAGTGCAACAATTTTTGATTTAGAAAACCCAGCAAAATCTCGCATCCATTGTCGATCGATTTATCGTTCGTGTTTGGAAGAATGATGTGTGCATGATTGCGGCTTGGCTCGATCCATTGATTATGCATAGGTTGAGCGGAGACTCTGTATTGATGGACGACTGACTCTAGGCTTCGTCCACGTTCGCGAGTGTCTCGCAATAGTCGGCGAAGAATTCGTTCGTCGGCGGGCGCTTCGACGAAGACTCGCCAGTGAATTCGTTTGCAAATCTCAGGGATTGCGAACAGCAAAATCCCATCGACGATCAAAATGGGTTTTGGATCAATGCGAACGGTCAAGGGTTTACGACAATGGTCTACAAAGCAATAGTCGGGTCGCTCAATGCTGTGACCTCGACTTAGCTCATCCAAATGCTCAACGAATAGTCGATTGTCGATTGCGTCTGGATGATCCCAATTCTCGGTTTCTCGAATCGTACGGGAGATGTTTTCAGGATTGTGATAGTAGTGATCGTGCGCAAGGGTCGACATGGATCCCCCCAATTCGCTTTCACAAAGCTTCTGAACCAAGCTCGACTTGCCGGATCCAGATCCACCCGCTATTCCAACAACAATCATATTCATCGATTTGCGCCATACTATCGCGGAACCGCAATCGTAATTTTGACACTGCGCTTGCAAGGCAAAGTCACTCTCGGCAAGAGTGACCTACGGCAGGTCGCACCCTGCCGAGCCTACTGGGCGCGACAGGGAAGTGCAATGCACGAAAACACCAACGATTTTGTTGACGAAAACTAAAAACAAATAGTTGACACGATTTTGTAAGGATGAATAAAAAGATGATGCTGGCCCTAGTTTCTTGACAGAATCTGAATGTCGAATCGACTATTTGTAATCTGGAAACCCAGTGATATAGCCTCTTCTCGCACATGATTCGTTTCATCTATCGTCTGCTGAAACGTTTCCCGGAAATCGAGGACAATCACGTCGTAGCGAAACAGCGGGGAAGCCGCGGAAGAATCCAGCTTTGCCAAGTCATTACGGCGTTGCCAGTACTGACCGACTGTCTCTACGTCAGGTAGCCCGACCAAATGCGAAGCGATGCGACCTGTGGCGAGTACTCGCGGAAGTGCCGTCGTTCCGTTTGACGACGTGAATTTCGAAGCTCGTAAAATTTCGATTTGCTGAGTCAGCCATCGATTGTCCTCCGAACCGGCAAGCCGTTGCTCACTATGCATGGGATCGTAGGTTGCACCAAGCACATCTATCAAGTTGTCTTGACTCCACGGCATCTGACCAACAAACAAACAAAGCACCCAACCTGTTGCAATGGATGCGATTGGGTTGTTCACTTCAATCCGTCGTCCAACTTCAATTGAATCCTTAGGTCGCTTCGGGCTCGTTCGAGATGTTCCTTCAATGCAGCCCAAGAACAGGACTGGAAATAGGCATGCCGTATACTGAAATGCGATGCTCTGTGCAGGCAAGTGCTCCCAAACAAGCAGAACACCCAGCGGCAAGGCAATAGCAAGAACATGCCACGGCGAATGTCGGATTCCTGCGACCACGAATGGAGCAAAGAACAGACTGAGAAAGGCTGCATTGCGAAGCCGAAACAGCAAACCCCAAAATTCAGTCGGTTTCATCATCGGCGACATAATGATTTCCAAAGCCGAATTTCCAAGCCTCGCGAACCGCCCGGTCTGAAACGTGGCTAAGCCACTTGATGTGTAGATGATCCCAAAGGATACCGTTGCTATCACCAAGATCGCAAACCATGATCGCATACTCAACATGGTTCTTTGGTCCAAGTCAACAGGTCGAGTTAACAGGGAGCGAAGAAGCATGGCAGCTGCAAAACATCCCACGACTACGACGACGCCTTCTTCAAAGGAACACGCAATGATCACCGTCACCGTCGAAGAAAGGAATCGGGACGAAAGCAACAAGCGATAGGCCAATAGCAAAAGTGGGACCGCAACCGTCACGGGATGCCAACCATAAGTATAGGCAATATTCATTTGTCCAATACACGGATGAAGCAACCAAGCCAAACCCCATAGAGTTGCCGACAGGACGCTACTTCCTAATTTGCGTGCAATCGACGCTAACAACACGGCTGGAAACGCCAACGCCAACGACTGCAGTGCAATAACCACGTACACACTCGGCCATAGCCACCAGATAGGTACCAAGAATGCAAGTCCAGGATTGAAGTGGTCCCAAAAGATTGGCAGCACGGGAGTTTCTAGCAGGAACCCTCTCCCAGCCGCCGTGTTTGCAATTCGCTGCGTGAAATGACCGAAGTCGTTGAATCCCAAACGAAAGTTTTCATAGTACCAATGACCTTGGAAAAACCACCATGCGAACGCGCCCACAGCGGCAACGCTCAAGATCGCGTGCCCAAACCAAACCTTGCTCACGTACGTCAGCCTGTCCTCAGGCTGACTCATCGAATTCAACGCTAACATCTCGACTCTTGACAATCGATTCAACGCCAGGCCCGTGAAAATGGCGTACCAAACGATTTCCCATAAGGCTGGTTGGGGTGTTGCCTCACTCACACACCTTGCAACGACGAGCCAAAGCGGCAAAGTTGCGGCCGAAGCAAACGCAAGTCCCAACGGCCAACGCCTGTCATCACTTCTGAAGTGCACGCAGAACGGAAAGGCCAAGCCGACGATTCCGAGGGCTATCAACGCAGTATTAGAAACGGCGAGGACCTCCAACGCGGGCGTAACCCTCGAGATCGTCTCGTACGAAAACACGAGATGAAATCTCGACGACAAAGCTGAGCCCGTGGCAATCCAAAAACTCGAAACGATCAAGGCTAGGTAGATCGCATTGGTTGAGCGAGTTACTTCGGCGGCCCCTTCTTGAAGGTGAGATCCCGTGGGTAAACGCGTTGAGGAAGACACTGTCAGTCTGCCTATCTATAGATCAAGCGCATCGAGTTGATCGAGCAACGAATCCAGTTCATCGGGTTTGCGTTCTTGCTTCGGAGCAATCGTTTCAACGGTCGCCAAGCTTTCGGCCGCATTGGAGGGATTGAAGTCCACTGCGGCCCGTCCAGCCAAGATCAATTGTTCATTCCTTTCCCTGGCTGCCGCCTCGGCTGGGTCCTCGTCGCGCTCAGGCGCTCCAAACAATTTCGATAGATCGATCTTGAATCCACCAGCATCCACTGGAGCGCCAGCGATAGCTGGGGTCTTATGTTGTGGGAACATGATCGCATTCTCTGGACAGACCCGAGAGCATGCGGGGCAGCCCTTTCGGCAGTTGTCCGGCTGTTCCACTAAAATGGTTTCGCCTCGATCCACGCCATAGACACCGAACAAACAGAAATCGATGCACTCCATGCAATTCGTGCATCTGCTATAGTCAATTACGGGATACCAGCGTCTTTGCGGGTGCTCGTCCATCCGTAGCGGGACGATACCCAGCGGCGACTCGTGCGATGCAGAAGCAATCGAACTGCCATCCAATCGTCCTGACCCGTCCATCGCAAGCGAAGTCGAATTCGTCGGATTCAAAAACCGATCGAGCGATAACAGGTCTTTCTTCGGCGCATCTAGTTGTTCTTCCGCCAAAATGCGTCGAAACTCCGTGGCATAGACTTCGCCTGTACTTCCGGCTCGCATATCGATCGAATAGATCTTTCTCGTGGGTCGCACAGCAATATTCGCAACACGATCGCTAGCCTTCTCATCTTCTTTGTCTTCTTCCTCTTCGTCATCATCGTTGACGAGATCCAGATTCAGCAATTGCACTTCACCATACTGGCCACGTATCTCATGGCGATCCAGTACCCAAAAACCAGCTCGATCGAAGAGCCAACTCAAGATCACTATGGGGCCAGTCCATTCCCTCATTTTGGTGACGCTTTGGCTATCCGAGGCCAAATCATACAAATGCGGAACGACCAGGCATGTCGTGTTGGGCAGGCTTGCAGCGATGGTCGCAATCGAGTCTTCAAGAGAGCGTTTTTCGGGGCTTCGACTTTGGCCTTGCGAAACCACAATCAACAATCCGCTCGAAGCAGAGCTACCGTTATTCGCACTAACCATACTGTTACTCCTCGTTCGAATCAATCGTGTTGGCTTGCCCTTTGATCGTTCTTTGGGCAACATCCCACGCTTTTGCAAGATGTTCCAAGTATTGCATGGGACTAAGCATTTCGCTCGAATCACCATGCATTTCCATCAGCCAGCCATCGCCGTATTTGTCCACGTTAATGCCTGACGGATCATTTAGCAATTGCTCGTTGATGCGAACAACTTTGCCAGCCATCGGTGCGTACAGCCCGCTCTCGGCTTTCTTGCTTTCGATGTTGCCAAACTCCTGGCGATTTGTTAATTCCGAATTTTCTTCGATGCCGAACTCCAAGAAATAAATATCTTGCAAAAGACGCACTGCGTATGCCGAGAAACCAAACCGAACAACATTCTCTTCTCGTGGCATGGCCCACATGTGGTTCTTGGCATAAAGTCGATCAGTCGGAAATTCGGCTGCAAAATCCCCCATCATGAACGTGAGCGATTCGCTCATGTGTACCGAACCCCTCGAAACTGGGGTTCAAAAAACGCAGGTAGCATTCCGTCGACGCGTAGCAGTCCCTCGATCGTCAATTCGATTCGATCGCATTTGCCTGACGCATCCGTTTTTAATATAACAAAGCCATCGTCGACGTAATCGTTCCATTCGCTTTGCCAACGTTCTGCGATATCAGTATCGAATTTCGTTTCGAAATACCCAACGTCGAGATACCCTCGCTTCAACTGTAGGATCATTTCGCGAATGAGCGATTGTTCCTTTGTCGGTACAAATGCCCGGCCGATAGGTAGTCGATTCTCGTCCAGCAATGCTCCGATGTACTGAGGCCATTCCGGTACGTTTTGATAGTGAACCCCCGAGACGTGCCCAAAGCTGGCAATACCCGTTGCGATCAAATCCGAGCCGCGCCACAAGTTATCGCGGTAGGAAAAACTAACCTTGGTAG
>JANLUJ010000707.1:0-2658 GCA_031363425.1 Pirellula sp. | reverse complement strand
CGAAAACACAGGAAAAAATGCTTCACAGCGTTGCCGGGGCTGAAATGGACGCCGCCATTCAACGGGGCGGGCTACTTCGGTGCAAGCGATGGTTCGCGGATGGATGGGAATGGTATCGTCACTCTCATGCTGACCGAGATGATCGGCATGGGGGGAGACGAACGTACCGACGAGGCGATCCATCAGGCATGTCAAATGGCCATCGTTCGAAGCCAACGAGTTAAGAAGCCAGCCTTTGCGAAAGGTGGGTGGCGGTATACTCTAGACGCGGCCGATAGCGACTTGTCCGTATCCGTCTGGCAACTCATGGCACTTCGCAGCGCCAAGAATGGAGGTTTGGACGTTCCCTCGACGGCCATCGACGACGCCATCGGCTATTTGGTACGATCCTTTACTTCCCCCATCGATGCGAATGGTCAGATGCGGACGGTTCATGGAAGTCACCGAGCGGTGAAGAGCAGAACGCTGGGAATGTGTATTGCACCGCATTGGCCATTCTGAGTCTATCTGTCCGATACCACTACCTGCCTATCTACCAACGCTGATCATACGGACAGGCACACCGCGTAGCAGCGCATCTGCGGTATCGAGATCAATATCGAATATCCAACAAGGAATCACGAATGTCGAGTGAAATCGCGAGTGTCTTCGATACTCCTTGGTCGGTGTCAATATACGAACGAGCCCGAAGGTGAGTGCCAATTTTTGTCTAAGACAACTTAAAACGAGGCGCGGCCTTGGTGATCTTGGCGCTGGTTCCACCCTGAGACTTCATCTCCTGCTTCGCAAGCATGTTCGATGCGGGAGCTGCCATGGTAGACTTTGCAGGCAACATCTCTCGAACTTTTTGGCTCAAGACCGCGGCGTCGAACCAGGTGAACGAGAGTCCCGGATCTGCGGCATAGCGACCTAGCATGCGTAAGGTCTCGGTTCGATTGGCTTCGTCAAACATGAAGATGTACTGTTCTTCGCCGCGCACAAGCGCGACCACATTGATTTCGCCGTTCATCCCACCAACCTCCGTGCCTGGATCTCAAACTTGGCTGCCGTGCCTGGGCAGTTAGCGTTCGTATCGACCGATAGGCCATCGAAGGATCATTCGACTTTCAAGCGATCCTCCTCGCGATTCGAGGGTTTCGACGATGTGCTGGTGGCAACAGAATCTTATAAAGTCTTCGCTGCGTTGGAGATACGCTTGCCAGCCGCCGAACCGCGCGTCGTCACGAAAGTAAAAGTACTCCCCAAGTGCATGCGTGAAATCTTCGTCATTGCCGTTATAAGTGCGCATATGTGAAATAATTGGCTCATACTGAACCTTCATTTCGGGTGGCTGAGGGGTCGGCTGTCTAGGAATGAAGCCTTGCGGGTCAGGCCAGTTAGCTGGCATACTTGTGTTTTCCAATTCTTTGGATGGCTCTCCCTCATCGTTCGCCGCTTTTGGTTCCAGTGATGGTTCGTGCACTGGTAACCCAATCACGGACTCCGGCATCCTAGCTGGTTCTTGAAAAGCGGACGCTTGCATTACGTTGGGAGCTTTGTCCTGATCTTCGCTTGACGCAGGATAGACGGGCAACTCAATTCGGGAGGCGGCGACGCGTCCTTGTTTCTCTCTTTGGCTGCTTTTGTTTTCTGGCTCGCGGGGCGCTGGTTGCGGCTCCTTGGCCGGCTGAACGGTTGAATCAGCCTCTTCCGGAGTTTGCGTTTTCATTTGCTCGGCCGCCAACGCGCGCTCTGATTCAAGTCGAATCCACTCTTTAATCTTCTTTTCCTTCTTAGTGCCCCATGGCAAACCGTAGCCAACGGGGATTGGATGGAAACCGGGATTGGCAGCATACCAACTCACTTTTAACGCAATGCGCGGCGGATAGTACGCATCGTAGTCCGTGATCGCACCTTGCAATACCGCGTCCACTCCGAGGTGTTTTGCAAATTGCTGGAAGTCCACCGGAGTCATGATAGGGCGGCGAAGGACCTGCGTTTCAAAAACGGCCAGTTGGTTCTCCACAACGCCGAATGGGACGACTTCGAAACCACGAATCGCTTGCAGTTCATTGTAGTAAGCCATCGAGACTCGAGCACCGCTTAAGGTTGGTTCTTGGCTTTGATTGCGAAACGGAAGAACCGCTACCTTGCTAATCTGCGGAAATGGATTGTGATACTGAGGCTTGTGTTTGATGTCCGGAACGAGATTGCAACCAGTCAAACAAGCCAGGGATAGGACGACCAGGAACCGAACGATACCAAATACGGCGAGAGCCTGGCTGCAGACTTGTCCTGCTGGATTGTTCTGCTTCCAAGCTAAACAAGGCGAACGGCCCCACGTTTTTTGCAAGCATGCGAAAGTGGGAAGGCCTCTATTGAATTCGGGCCAGGGGCCCACGCTACAACCTGTATCCGAAGAGTTTATTGCGTTGAGGTTCATTATGAGATCGGGAACGAGATTGCTGGATACAACAATAAACATGTGCAAGGAGCTACTGCTAGGCACCGCAGTAGCTCCATCGCACATGTACCTCTTCCCCCTAGGCACAAAGTGTTTTATCGGAAGGACCGGCAAAGTCTATTCAGTCAAATGCAGCAATAATCCGACTTTCTCAAGAACCAATGCTAGCCAATGGAAACAAGGAAGAGATTTCCCAAAAGAAAAACTCATCGCAC
>JANLUJ010000692.1:0-2257 GCA_031363425.1 Pirellula sp. | reverse complement strand
TCCAAACGCTACTGCCTGTCATTTTGTCGGTACTTTTTAAAGTCGTCCAAGCTTGGCTCAGCATTGTACTGCAAGTGCAAGGGATGGGCGGATTTTGGAAAAGAAGGCCTACAACCTGTTTCGAACTTCCAACTCTTTCTCCAATTCGGAAAACGATGGCAATTCCAAACAATCCGATCGTAACGCTTTTGTCAGTCGTGTGCAGGGGGTGTTTGGATCTTGATTCGCAAGCACTGTGCTTTTTCCGACCACAATTCGGATGTCCACAGCTGGGCAGCGTCCAATTTGACAACACTCGAAATCAAATCCAAAGCCTGGGGAATTCGTCGGGTTCTTCTAAGTATTGCAATCCAAAGCAGCGATGACTCGATGTCTTCGATGTTCCCCAACATGTTTTTGCGCAGCAATCTCTCAGCTTCGAAATAGTTCGCTTGAAGATACATTGCTTGAGCCGTTTCGAAATTGGACTGACGAGCGGACGCAGCAAGTCCCTTCGGATCGGACAAGCTCAAGATAACACCGATTGCAGACAGAAAACTAAACGTCGCGATCGAAAACCATAACACGACGAGAATAATCCGAGCGAACCAGTCTGGGCTGAAAAACGCAACAAGCCATTCCGGCCACACAAAGGTCGCCAGCCAAGCAATTGCCAAAATCCAGCTA
The DNA here is from genome assembly GCA_031363425.1 of Pirellula sp. GTDB lineage: Bacteria > Planctomycetota > Planctomycetia > Pirellulales > Pirellulaceae > JBKCUI01. The sequence goes on along the minus strand of JANLUJ010000692.1, from coordinate 1,591 downwards.
AAAAGCAAGGAAACCAACAACGAATGGAGGTCGCCTCTGACCCAAAGTTTTTGAAAACCGGGCCAAAAGCTAAAGGCAAAAAAGAGTACGGCTTTGGATTCCATCCGTGCAATCATCCAAGGAAAAACTCAATCATTTTCAAGCGGCACGATAGCCATTCCATGCAGAATGAAGCAAGGGCAATTGCACGAAAGGCGAGCAGAGCGCTAGGTGTGCAGCTGAGGGTATATGCGGCCTGTGTCTAGCCATTTGAAGACTATTGATACATAACCATTTGTTAAGTTCACTCGGTGACGTTTTCGCTCTTCGGACTTTCCATTTCCAGTAGTTCTTGTAGTCGGACGTTTAAGGCATCGATGTCTGCCAGCACTTGATCGTAGCTTTCCATCAACGACGTCAACGTGGCTATCTCTTCCGGTGCAAGTGTTAAATTTGGCTCGTCCCCTTGAGTCTCGAAGGCAACGGTTTTTGCGAGTGATAGCATTTCGATGTTTCCGGAAAGTGCAAATGAACTTTCGGATTTCTCGTCGCAGTGGTCGGGAGTTATAAACGCAATTGCAGTTAAGCAGGGTTGTAGTGATTGAGCTGTTTTTAGTCACCTCACAGAGTCTGCGTCTGACGTCAATCTTAACGCGCACGGATCGACATCTTCTCCGCATTAGTCCGGTTCTTAGCTGGTTTTGCGATGTGTTCAACTAGTTTGGTACCCAGCAGACTTTGACTTACACGATTGACACCAGGAGAATCAAAATGAGAAAAAGGTCATCCCTTATTGCGGTATTCACTATGTTGGTTTTGGTCGGATTCGGTTCGTTCGCCTTCGCCAAGCCCAAATTGAATTCGCAACGCGTGAAACGCGAACCAGGATGGTCTGGACCAAGCGTATTGCGGGGAGGGGCAAAGGATGCAAACCAAAGCATCCCGATTCTCGAAAGAAGTTACCGACCGATGCACGTTTACGGCAATATGACCCGACGTCACCATTATCGTGGCACAGTCATTCCAAGTCACCGCGATCGCGTTGAAATGCTTCAAGCTGTTGTTACTAAGCAGCCAGTTGGTCAAAAATATGTCAAGAACCGTTATCGATAGGTGGTTCTCGCTATCGTTCTTAGGCGACCAGCAGGTTTAACCCTTCTTAACGAAATAAGCATGGCGACTTGACTAGGCGACAATTCCGCCTAAACTTCCAATCCAAGTCCTCGAAGGTTTATTTTGCGGCCGTGGCGAAATTGGCAGACGCGCTAGGTTGAGGGCCTAGAGCCCGCAAGGGTGTGGAGGTTCGAGTCCTCTCGGCCGCATTTTTTAGAGACTGTTTCATGCAGTTCATTGTCGCACCCGGCAGGTGCGACCTGCGGTGGTGTTGCACCTGCCCGGTGCAACATTCAGCTTCCGCAATATTTCTTTTCCCAATCTAACAATTGCAAATGCAACGCATCATTAGGGGCGATGGCGCCCGATTGTTGATTTGATTCAAACATGGTTTCGAACGCTTGAATTTGCTCGGAAATCGGGCGGCGGATCTCGTCTGTAAGCCTGTCGATAAACAAGACGCCATCCAAGTGATCGATTTCATGTTGCACGATTCGCC